>CAMWLD010000072.1 GCA_947175005.1 uncultured Ruminococcus sp.
GATTGGGGTCGGGAATAATTATTTATAAAGGGGGAATTTCTGTTCCCGAAATTATTACGGTAATTATTGTTTTGACCCTGTCCGCCTTGCCCGCCTTGCTGAAATTGACGTATGCCCGAGTTTGTGGGGAAATTCATATTCGGGACAGGCTGCCCCGCAGGGTTGCCGTTCATGATATTTCTGTTCACGGCATTGCCGTTTACGGCGTTTCCATTCATGGAACTTCCATACCCACCATTGCCGTAAGCCGAACTGCCGTTTACAAAACCATTGGGCCGATTTTGGCGGCTGTAAGGGAATGCCCCTGCCCCTCGGGAATACGCTGCCTGTGCTGTTTGTGCTGCCTGCGGCTGGTTATTTGCCGGAAAATTGCCGCCGCTGCCATAGTTGTTATTGCTGCCGTTGTATCCGCCGTTTACGGGCTGTCTTTGATAGCCGCCGTTTCCCCCGAAATATTCACCTTGATCGGGCATTCTCATCACCGCCTTTCCTTTGTAAGATCATATTATCTGCCCCAGCATTCCGCTGTCCTTCAAGGCAAGAAACAGCGCATATAGTTTAAGCATTTTTACCGCCCTGTCCACCTTTTGCTGCCGCACCTCGCTGAGATGCGGGCGCAGCGCAAGCAGCAGGGCGGTATTTTTGTCGTCCTCCCCTGCGGCGGAAAGAACCTTTCCTATTCCCATTATCGTATTAAAGTCGATCCCGCCCGGGCCGAAAAGCCCTGCAAGTCCCGAAAGCGCAGAGGGGTCAAAGGCGCTTTGGGAGGCTGTGTTTTGGTCGGGAACACCGTCAGGGTGATCCTCCGAGGCGCTGCCGTTTCCCGAAAGGTCATCCCCGTTTGTCTGCTCGGAAAGCATCTGGGCAAGCTCTTTTATTTGCTGCATACTTTCCGGGTCGCCCAGAATTGAGGCAAGCATTTCGTCCGTAGGATCACCGCCTTCAGAGGTTGAAATTTCTTATGTTATGTAATTATTTGCCGCCCGAAAGCTTCTTGTACAAAGCCTGTGCCTGGGGAGCGCTCATGAACTTTTCCATCATTTGGGGATTGGCAAGGACCTGGTTGAATTTCTTTGCCTCGTCGGGCTTCATATTTTTCAGAGCGCTGTCGAATTTGCCCTGCATAAGCTCCGATTTGAGCTTTTCGGGGGGAACGTTCAGCTTGGCGCTGACGGTTTTTAAAAGTGCGTCCAGATTCTGGGGATTGGTGCTTCTGATATCCATTTGAATACCGCCTTTCATTACTTTGAAATATTCTCCCAAAAGGGCTTTACTTTTTGGGGAATTTATGTTAAAATATATGTAAAATAAAAGTGTTCATAAGTATAATATGCGGCGGAGGTATGGATTGTGAATAAAAGTGTGAGAATAATTGCGGTTTCCGATTCCCACGGGGACAGAATGGCGCTCAAAAGAGTCATTGAGGCGGCAAAGGACAGCGGCGATATTTTTATCCATTTGGGAGACGGGGAGCGTGAGGTGGAAGTCATGCGCAGTCTTTACCCCGGGCTTGATATAAGGCACGTGGCGGGAAACTGTGATTATGGCAGTGTTTCTCCCGATTTCGACATTATTTATGCGGGGGGAGTTAAGGTTTTCGCCTGCCACGGTCACAAGTTCAGCATAAAATACGGCAGGGACAATCTGCTTATGGCGGCCAGAGACAACGGCTGCGCAGCGGCGCTTTTTGGGCACACCCATTGCAGATTCGAGGGATATGAATACGGCATTCATCTGCTTAATCCCGGAAGCTGTTCCTGCCCCAGGGACGGAAACAAGCCCTCCTACGGATTTTTGGACATTACGCCGAACGGTATTGCAACGGGGATAGTGGAGCTTGGCTATTAGAAGCGGGAACGGAGAATTATAAAATATGAAAATACTTAAAAAATTCAGGTGGCTTGTTGCATTACATTTATTCATTTTATGCGGCTGCTCCGAAACGGATATAGGCTATATTGAGGAAACGGAAGTATTGGATTTTTCTTATGCGGAGACGACCGAAACGGCAACAGAAACTACTGCCGAAACCGCAGTCACCGCATACGAAAATGAAATTACGGACACTTCGATCGCTGCTTCGGCTTCTGATATTACCGATACAGACGTTCAAGCTTCGGACAATGATGAAAACCAAAATTATGATGATTACTCCCTTGAAATAAGCGATGCCGAGACAGTTGATGAGCTTATTGAGGAATTTAATAAACGTCATGGGTATGACTTACCGGTTCATGATTATATGTTGTACGATATTGACGGGGATAATAAGGAAGAACTGCTGCTCTTATCGTATGGTGTGCTTTTATATGGTTGCAGTGAATTGCACGTGTACAGGATCACGGATAACGGGTTTAAATACTGCGGTCAAATAGTTGAGCTTTTTCAGTGTGAACTGAATGATAACATAAACGATCGAGGTACGGATTTTAAAGGATATGAAAAACTTGATATCAAACAATTCCACTATACCGATGATTTCACCTACAACTGTGTGCTTGCTTCTTCGGTGAGAACATACAATTACCAAAATAATTACATTTACGCTATTACTTTTGACAGTGACGATATGATCAAAGCAATACCTATCATGATGTGGGGAGTTGATGTTTCCTTTGATCATTTGGGAATGGTTCTGACGGAACACAGTTATTTTTACGGTAATGGAACAAAAGAGGAAATATCGGAAGATGAGGTTCAATATTATTTATCGTTTTTGACCTGATTTTTTCCTGTAAAAATGCACGGGGTGCACTGTTAAAAATATACATAAGATCTATGAAAGGAATTGATATTATGAAGAGAAAAACCGAACGCAAAATTTTCTGCAAGACTGCTGCTCTTGCTGCGGCAATGCTGATGTTGTCTGGCTGCGGTGCGCAGGAGACAATGCCGGCAGACGGGCAGGAAACCGAGACGGAAAATATTACCTTGGAAGAGCAGAAAAAAATTTCGGATGATATTTCCGAGGAAATAACAAAACAGCCCGAAACGGAGGAGGAATTTCACGCAGCCATGGTTGAACGTTCATTATACAGCTTAGGCAACACTAAGCGGCTCAAGGAAAAATTTCTAAAGGCAAGAGACGGGGAAGAGGTGACGATTGCGTATATCGGCGGCTCTATCACCGAGGGCATAGGCGGCGGGAACGACGGCTGCTATGCAAAGCTTTCGGCGGATATGTTTGCCGACAAATTCGGAAAAGTGAACTACATCAATGCGGGACTTTCGGGCACACCCTCAAATCTTGGCGTGCTGCGGCTGCAAAGGGACGTGCTGGACAATTCTCCCGATATAATTTTTGTGGAGTTTGCGGTAAACGACGGACAGGACAAGATAGCAAAGGAATCCTATGAATCGCTGGTCAAGGCGGCGCTGGAGGCAGAGAGCGAGCCTGCGGTGATACTGCTTTTTAACGTTATCGAAAGCGGGTATTCGGCGCAGGAGCATATGAAGCAGATAGGCACGTTTTACGACCTGCCCATGATCTCCGCTGCGGACGCCCTTACCCCCGAATTTGAGGAGGGGCGCATGACCTGGAAGGATTACTCGGGCGATCAGTCCCACCCCAATAAATACGGGCATGGTCTGCTGTGCGAATTTATCGAATATCTTTATGATAAGGCCGACGCTGCGGATACTCCCGAGGCTTATGAGATAAAGCCGGGGGAGGTTTTCGGCTCGCCATATGCAAATGCACGTCTGCTCACCCCCTTATACGGCGAGGACTGTGTTGACTGCATAGGCGGAAATGTCGCCGTCAGGGATATGGGTGCGTTTGCCATGGGAAACGGCAGCAGCTCGGGATTTACAGGCTGCTGGCAGTACGGCGGCGGTGATGAGCCTATGAAAATCCATGTCAGCGGCAGCTCATTCTTTGTTATCTACAAGCGCGACAATAAAGAGGAGCGGGGAGCTTTTGACGTTTACTTAAACGGTGAAAAACTTACCACAGTGAACACCTGCCAGAAGGACGGCTGGGGCGAGGCTTTTTCCCAGCAGATAATAAAATTCCAGACCTCAAAGGAAATGGATTTTGAGATTCGTCCCTCCGAGGGGTCGGAGGACAAGACTATCGAGATACTGGGCTTTGCAGCGGCAGGAAAAGAATAATGCGGCAATGTATTGAACAAATAAATCAAAGGCGGTTTATAAATTATGGATCTTAGTAAGCTTACGGTCAGGGCAAAGGCTCTGATAGATTCCTGCGGCTACGGCAGGGAGCGGATAATGTCGGAGGATTCCCTTGATGAATGCTTTGCATTTTTCGAGGAGGAGGGCTACAGGGTTTTCCCCGAGGCAAGGGAGATCATCGAAAATTTTTATATGATCTCTATCGGCAAGCGGGGGCAGTTCAGGGGAGAGCGTTTCGAGATAACTGAAAATTCGGACATTGAAAACAAAATGGTGGTCTATCCCGAAAATATCTACGACGCGGCGGCGCTTTTCGGGCAGCTTTCAAAGGCGGTGAACGATTACGTTATCCCACTGGGGCTTATGGGGGAGGATTATATCGCTATCGGTGAAAGCGGGAAAATATACATCATTTCCGAAGAGGTATATATCGGCGGGGAGAACTGGACAGATTTTCTTAATAATTTTGCCGTGAATTTCAAGGGCACGGATTCTGTGAAAGAGATAAAATAGCTCTTTTTATAAAATTCGCCAAAAAAATTCCCTGTCCGACAAAAATTTTAAAAAACACTTGAAAAAAATATACATTTGTGATATAATAAAAGTATATTTACAGAAATGAGGCTGATACGCTCTATGGCAGAGCTTGTTTATAACGAAGAGGGCAGACTGCTCTTTACCGAGGAAATGCGGCAGGAATATACGATACTTATACCGAATATGCTGCCTATCCACTTCAGGCTTCTCGAAAGAAGCTTCAATAACCACGGCTACCGTGTAAAGCTGCTTACGACCATGGGAAGAAAGATCAAGGACGAGGGTCTGCGGTACACCCATAACGACACCTGCTACCCTGCGCTTTTGTGCATAGGGCAGTTCATTGACGCACTCAAAAGCGGCAAGTATGATGTCAACAAGACCGCCCTTATGATGATACAGTCGGGAGGCGGGTGCAGAGCTTCCAACTATATCCACCTGATAAGAAAGGCGCTGCATAAGTGCGGAATGGATCAGGTGCCTGTAATTTCGCTGAATCTGGCGAGTCTGGAGAAAAACCCCGGATTTCACCTTACGCCCCCGCTGCTGGCGGAGCTTATTACGGCGGTATGCTATGGGGACGTGCTTATGCTTTTGGCCAACCAGGTGCGCCCTTATGAAAACAACAAAGGCGACTGCGACAGGCTTATCGACAAATGGATAGACAGGCTGGTGGATATCAACTTCAGCTATTCCGCATTTGACAAGGTCTCCGCAAAGATCGTCAAAGATTTCGAGAATGTGCCCTACACTCCCAACCCCGATATTATCCGTGTGGGCGTGGTGGGAGAGATATACATCAAATATTCTCCCTTGGGAAATAATGACCTGCACCGCTATCTGGAGTCGGAGGGCTGCGAGGTTTACTGCCCGGGACTTATAGATTTCCTTATTTTTATGGGAGATCACCATGTGGTGGAAACCGAGCTTTATCACGTTAAGTACAAGAAATATGTGGCTTCCACGGCGGTCAAGGGCTTTTTCAAGATGATGCAGAACAAGATCATCAAGGCGGTCAAGGACACGAGATTTTTCGGCCCCACCCCCTTTGAAAAGGCTAAAAAGGACGTTGAGCCCTTTGTTTCCCCTGCCAACAAAATGGGCGAGGGTTGGTTATTGACGGCGGAAATGATAGATATGATCCATATGGGCATTAACAGCATAGTCTGCGCCCAGCCTTTCGGCTGCCTGCCCAACCACATCATAGGCAAGGGCATGATACGCAAGCTGCGGGAGACCTTCCCCCAGTCCAACATTGTACCCATTGACTATGACCCGGGCGCTACAAAGGTAAATCAGGAAAACCGCATTAAGCTTATGCTGTCCACTGCAAGGCAGCAGAAAATAATTAATAATTAATAATTAATAATGAGCGTGGGCGGTGCGATACCGATAATAATGATTTTGCATTTGACCGTGCCGTTTTCGGGGCACGTTAAGGAGATGTAAAAATATGCCGTTTATAGGGACTTCCGGGGCGGGATTGCAGAAAAAATCCTCCGGTGCAAGAATGCTTGAACGGGCTTACACAGCCCTGCCTAAGGTAAACGACGAGGAAAAGGCAAAGCTGGAGAGCGCAAAGGCAAAGGCGAAATTCCGTGAAAACAAGGCGGCGGGACTTGCAGAGCTCAAAAGCGCGTCGGGAGAGCTTTTGCGTGCCTCCGGGCGGCTTTGCGAGGCGGAGATCATGAGCGACAGGGACTTTAAAAAAGAAGTCGAGGGATTTGCCAAAAGCTACAGTCTTACCTGCAAGGCTGTGGAGCATTCCGACAGGTTTGTTTCGGGAAAATCGGTGGATATGGAGGGCGTGACAGGCTCTTATAAAAAGGCTCTGGAAAAGGTTGGCATATACCCCGAGGGAGAAAATATGACCGTTCATGAGGACGAGCTTGCAAGGAATATGGGAGAGGCGAAAAAGCTTTTCGGCAGCCGTTTTTCCTATGGCAGACGCATTGCTCAAAAGGCAGCCGAGCTGCGCAGCCTTGCGGTAAAAGCGGAGAATGTAACGGGCATATATGACAGAACTGGCAGCGGACTGTAACCTGTACCGATATAATAAAAATTTCTTTTCAGATAATGATTGCCGGGATAAAACACCGGCAATTTTACTGACCCATATTGAATTGATAATATGCAGAGCCGCAAACCGGGATTTTCGGAGGAAAAGCAATGAACAAAGACAACAATAAAAAAGGGCATTTGCCAATTTACGGTATAGGGCCAATACTTTGCTTTCCAATGGCAGTACTGACCGCTGTGGGTATATTTTTATCCGAAAAAGAATATATTGTGGGAAAAATTTCAAATAACACGATAAATACAATCCTCCTTGTTATTGGTATTCATCAAATATTCTCCCTTGGGAAATAATGACCTGCACCGCTATCTGGAGTCGGAGGGCTGCGAGGTTTACTGCCCGGGACTTATAGATTTCCTTATTTTTATGGGAGATCACCATGTGGTGGAAACCGAGCTTTATCACGTTAAGTACAAGAAATATGTGGCTTCCACGGCGGTCAAGGGCTTTTTCAAGATGATGCAGAACAAGATCATCAAGGCGGTCAAGGACACGAGATTTTTCGGCCCCACCCCCTTTGAAAAGGCTAAAAAGGACGTTGAGCCCTTTGTTTCCCCTGCCAACAAAATGGGCGAGGGTTGGTTATTGACGGCGGAAATGATAGATATGATCCATATGGGCATTAACAGCATAGTCTGCGCCCAGCCTTTCGGCTGCCTGCCCAACCACATCATAGGCAAGGGCATGATACGCAAGCTGCGGGAGACCTTCCCCCAGTCCAACATTGTACCCATTGACTATGACCCGGGCGCTACAAAGGTAAATCAGGAAAACCGCATTAAGCTTATGCTGTCCACTGCAAGGCAGCAGAAAATAATTAATAATTAATAATTAATAATGAGCGTGGGCGGTGCGATACCGATAATAATGATTTTGCATTTGACCGTGCCGTTTTCGGGGCACGTTAAGGAGATGTAAAAATATGCCGTTTATAGGGACTTCCGGGGCGGGATTGCAGAAAAAATCCTCCGGTGCAAGAATGCTTGAACGGGCTTACACAGCCCTGCCTAAGGTAAACGACGAGGAAAAGGCAAAGCTGGAGAGCGCAAAGGCAAAGGCGAAATTCCGTGAAAACAAGGCGGCGGGACTTGCAGAGCTCAAAAGCGCGTCGGGAGAGCTTTTGCGTGCCTCCGGGCGGCTTTGCGAGGCGGAGATCATGAGCGACAGGGACTTTAAAAAAGAAGTCGAGGGATTTGCCAAAAGCTACAGTCTTACCTGCAAGGCTGTGGAGCATTCCGACAGGTTTGTTTCGGGAAAATCGGTGGATATGGAGGGCGTGACAGGCTCTTATAAAAAGGCTCTGGAAAAGGTTGGCATATACCCCGAGGGAGAAAATATGACCGTTCATGAGGACGAGCTTGCAAGGAATATGGGAGAGGCGAAAAAGCTTTTCGGCAGCCGTTTTTCCTATGGCAGACGCATTGCTCAAAAGGCAGCCGAGCTGCGCAGCCTTGCGGTAAAAGCGGAGAATGTAACGGGCATATATGACAGAACTGGCAGCGGACTGTAACCTGTACCGATATAATAAAAATTTCTTTTCAGATAATGATTGCCGGGATAAAACACCGGCAATTTTACTGACCCATATTGAATTGATAATATGCAGAGCCGCAAACCGGGATTTTCGGAGGAAAAGCAATGAACAAAGACAACAATAAAAAAGGGCATTTGCCAATTTACGGTATAGGGCCAATACTTTGCTTTCCAATGGCAGTACTGACCGCTGTGGGTATATTTTTATCCGAAAAAGAATATATTGTGGGAAAAATTTCAAATAACACGATAAATACAATCCTCCTTGTTATTGGTATTCTTCTGATAATCGAGGGAGCAACGCTGTTTTTCGGCGCTGATGCAGGCGGCGATCTTCAGAGTGACATAAAAGACAATAAGCTGAAAACCAATGGTGCATATAAGTATGTGAGAAATCCATGTTACACATTATTTCTCCTTGGCAGCACAGGTGCGATCCTTATAGAACATAATCCTCTGCTGCTGATCCTTCCTTTGTTGTTCTGGTTAGAAATGACGGTAGTGTTGAAAAATACAGAGGAAAAGTGGTTGAATGATTTGTATGGTCAGGAGTATGTTGAATACTGTAAAAATGTAAACAGATGTATCCCTTGGTTTCCGAAAA
>CAMWLD010000073.1 GCA_947175005.1 uncultured Ruminococcus sp.
GAAACGTCCGAGAAAAATGTTGATTCCGAAAACTCTCGGAAGCCTGTGCAGACGGGCAGGGAAATGCCAAAGGAGATCGAAAAGCGCTGTCAGAAGGTTTACAACCTGCTATACAAGCGGATAGGCAAGATAATGAGCGAAGAGGAATTCAAGGAATGGTCGAAATTCCTTTCCGATTTCAAGAGGGATTTCCGAAGCGGCGACGCAGAGCTGGAGCAGATAGAGGATTTCCTGGTTTACTGGGAAACGGCGGTGAAGAAGCTTTCGAGGCGTTCGGGAAAGAGCAGGGCGGAAAAAACCGAGCAGTTCAGAGAGGCGCTGCGGCGCGAGGATATTACGGGCGGCGATATTGACGAGGAGGGGCGTTTGACGGAGATCGACCCTGCGGTGAGAAATGTTTTAAAGGCGGCGGCTTTTTATGGCAGCGTACAAGATGACGAGGGTGCGCCGACGGTGAAGACAAGGGCTGCCCGTATGAGGCTCGAGAAAAACGCTCCGAGGGGGCAGGATATTTCCGAGAATGAATCTGGGCTGTCGGATATGTTTGACGAGGTGTCCCGTGAGGTCGATGAAAAGGCGGAGGAGACTGCCCGCATTATCGAGGGAAGCGAGATCTCGCCTGCGGGGACGGAAAATCTGCCCGAAGAGAGGGTATTAAAGCCCTTTAATCCGCCGAAGTACAACACGGTACTGGAGGCTATGATGGACGGCAAGTACAAGTCGGACGAGCTGCTGGGTTCGGACGATGAGGAGGAGATCTCCGAGATAAGGGTGAACGGGAAAAAGGTGCGTTTGCCCGATTGGGAGAGGATTCCGAGGGAGTGATGAGAAGTGGACAGGCAGACGGACAGCCGCTTGGACAGCGTTTCCGAGAGAGTGAATTTTAAATATTTGCTCATTTCCTGCGTGTTGTTTTTGGGGTTCGGGATTTTGAAGCTGGGAGAAGAGTGGAGCATTGTTGATTCTGCTGATTCTATGATATGGGTTGAAATAGATAGATTCGGAACTGTCGGACTGCTGTTTTACACTGTGATCTTCAGCGGGCTGGAATGCATTGGGTCAGCTCCGCTTCTTATGGCGGCGGCTTCGCTGATGTACAGGGCTTTGAACGGTATCGGCGCCGGGAGGCTTGGGGGCTTTTTGCGTGCAGAGGTCTGGCTGCGGTCGATGGCGGTGCTGCTGCCGTTTATGGTGGCAATGAATTTATATAATACCTTGTTCTGGAACATCTTTTCTGTTGATGTTGACAGAGTGGGAACACTGCTTTTGCTGACATTGCTTCAGTCGTTGGTAGGGTGCGTTTATTACGGCTTTGCTGCCTGCGATCCAATGAAAAATATTAAGCTTGGGAAAATTTACAAGGCGGGTCTGAAAAGAGCGGTTCGCCGCCCCGGAAGGCTTATTATGACGGCTGTTTTATGCGCGGCGGCGTATTATCTGCTGTTTACTCTTCCGTTTAAGGCTTTGAACGAGACTGTGCTCGATTACAGGATATGTATAGCGATACTGGTTATATTGGATTCGCTTGCTCTGTTTGCACAATCATTGATATTTTATATTGTAATGCTTCAGAAGAAAAAAGCGGTCAAGGTTATTCTTGATGAAAAAGATAGGGTGGTTTAAATCAAGCGGTGTGTATACGCTGCATAGGTTTAAATACCAACTTAAAATACAAGCCCAATGGAGGAAATACAAATGGATTTCATTAACGAGGCTAATGCCATAAACGGGTTGGCGGATTCGGTTGTTAAAGGGGGAATTGCCCTTTTTAACGGGATAAAATATATTTATTCCATTGCCGAAAGCAGCTTTTACTCGGTAGATATAAAGGACGCTTTCAAGATCGTTCTGAACAATATTTACGACACGGATTCGCTGACGGCGCTGGGTCTGCGGCTGGACAACGAGACCTGCAGAGAGATGATGAGCGATGAGTACAACAAGGTGCTGCCGCTTATTGTTTACAGCTTGGCGGTGCGCATTCCTGTGCTCAAGAACCTTAAAGGCGAGAGCGGACCTATGACGGACGATCAGCTTTACAAGGTCTATGCGGAGGTGCTTTCGAGGGGGGCGGAAAACTGCGGGGACGCTGTGGCGGAGACCTTTATGGAGATAAAATATCTGGTGCGCAAGGGGCGCAAGCTCCCGCCCTACAATGCGGACTGGTTCAAGACCTACATTTACACGAACGTTCCCGCTTTATCGGAGATCACCAACAAGAATATGTTTTTGCTGGGGTTTGCGGACGTGCTTTTTGCAATGTTCTACTCCTGTCTGGAGGAGGCTTTGTTTGAAAAGATAAAGGAATATGCGGCGGATGATTTCGGCGAGGCGGTGGAGATCTGAACGGGAGGCGGATATTTATGAACAGATATCTGAAAACGCTTTTGTGGATACTTGGCACTGTTATTTCGGTGCTTGCGGTGACGCATATGATTCTCTTGATTATGAGTTCCGATTTTGCGTCTTATGTTTTTTTGGATATTCTGAAAAGATTTACAAAAGGCTTCCTTAAACTTATGCGGTTTTTGAAAATCGCTTTGCTTATCGGAATATTTGCATTCAGAAAACCGCTGCTGGGGCTTGCGAGGAAAATCGTCGGGCAGATATGGGAATGCATTCTGATATACCGTGACAACAGGCAGGAATACAGCGACAGGGTTATAGGACAGGTAAGGCAGGGGCTGGATACGGTAAAAAATATTTTGGAAAGTGATTATAATGACAAAAGCATATAAAAATTTTTAAGAGAGGACTGTGTTTATAAAATGGCGAAAACTGTTTATTTATGCGGATTTATGGGCTGCGGCAAGACTACGGTGGGAAATGTTCTTGCGGAAAAATTACAGCTCGGTTACTGCGATATGGACGCTTACATAGAGGAGACTTTGGGAATGACCATTCCCGAAATTTTCGAGGAAAAGGGGGAGGAATATTTCAGGCAGCAGGAGACGCTGGCGGTAAAAGCCTTAGGCGAGAGGGGCGGCGTTATTGCCTGCGGCGGCGGTGCTATGCTTAGGGCGGAAAATGCCGAGGCGGCAAGGGGATATGGCAGGGTAGTATTTATTGATGTTCCTTATGAAGTCTGCTGGGGGAGGATAAAGGACGACCCGGGGAGGCCTATTGTTTCACGGAACACAAAGGAATCACTCAAGGTTATCTATGACGACCGCAGTCCTGTGTACAGGACGCATTCAACCGATTCGGTTGACGGGACGGGCAGTCCCGAAGAGATAGCCGAAAGCATTGCGGCGCTTACAGCAGTCTCAAGCTGAAAACCTATTGCTTTTCTGCAAGGCTTTCGGTCATAAAAAAAGAAAATTAATCTTATAAAAAAGGATAGAAATAAATGGAAAAGAAAACTTATAATTTAGGCGTGGACATTGGCTCGACTACCGTTAAGACGGTGATACTGGAGAACGGGAAGATCATTTTCTCTAAGTATCAGCGGCATTTCTCTAAGGTAAGAGAGACGGCGGCGGAGCAGATCGAAGAGATAGGCAAGCTTTACCCCGAGGCGGATTTTAAAATGGCGATCACGGGCTCGGCGGGGCTTGGTCTTGCAGGGGCGGCGGGACTGCCCTTTGTGCAGGAGGTACACAGTGCGTTCATTGCGGTGGGAAAGGATTATCCCGACGCTGACTGCGTTATTGAGCTGGGGGGCGAGGACGCTAAGATAATATTCCTTACGGGGGGCACGGAGCAGAGAATGAACGGTTCTTGTGCGGGCGGCACGGGAGCGTTTATAGATCAGATGGCTACGCTGTTGGGTATTTCCGTTGATGAGATGGACAGGCTCGCGCTGAAGGCAGAGAAGCTTTATCCTATTGCTTCGAGGTGCGGTGTTTTTGCAAAATCCGACATTCAGCCTCTTTTAAATCAGGGAGCTAAGAGAGAGGATATTTCTGCTTCGATATTCCAGGCGGTTGTGGATCAGACCGTTTCTGGCTTGGCGCAGGGGCGGCAGATAAAGGGTAAGGTGCTGTTTTTGGGCGGTCCTCTTACGTTTATAAAGGGTCTCCGAAAGGCGTTTACGGACACGCTGAAGCTGGATGATGAGCACGCCATTTTCCCCGAAAATGCTCAGTGCTTTATGGCATACGGCAGTGCTTTGTATGCGGGGGATAATGAAGAGGAGACGTTCACTCCCGGGGAGATAGTGAACAAGATAAGGACGGCGGCGGTAAGTGATGATATTATTACGGGGAAGAGGCTGTTTGAAAATCAGGCGCAGTATGATGAATTTGTAAAGCGGCACTCCAGTCACAGTCTGCCCGAGGAGGATATTTCCACTTACGAGGGTGAGGCGTATCTGGGTATTGACGCGGGAAGCACGACTACAAAGCTTGTGCTTGTTACGCCGCAGAAAAAGCTTTTATACAGCCATTACTGCTCAAACAAGGGGCAGCCGTTGGACGTTATCACGGAGCAATTGGAAAAAATTTACAAGCTTTCGGGGGACAGGATCGTTATCCGCTCGTCGGCGGTGACGGGGTACGGTGAAGACCTGATAAAGTCGGGACTGGGGATAGATTACGGCTTGGTTGAGACGGTGGCGCACTACAGGGCGGCGGCTCATTTCTGCCCCGATGTTGATTTTATCATTGACATTGGCGGGCAGGATATAAAGTGCTTTAAGATAAAGAACAAGGCCATTGACAGCATTATGCTCAACGAAGCTTGTTCCTCGGGGTGCGGGTCGTTTATACAGACCTTTGCGCAGGCTTTGGGCTACGAGATAGCGGACTTTGCGGCGCTGGGACTTTTTGCGGAGAGACCTGTTGACCTGGGGTCGCGGTGCACGGTATTTATGAACAGCTCGGTAAAGCAGGCGCAGAAGGACGGGGCTACGGTTGAGGATATTTCGGCGGGGCTTTCTTCTTCCATAATAAAGAATGCCATTTACAAGGTAATCCGTGCGAATTCGGCGGAGGAACTTGGAAAAAATATTGTGGTACAGGGGGGTACGTTCCTTAATGACGCTGTGCTGCGGACTTTTGAGCAGGAACTTGATATGAATGTGGTAAGGCCTGCGATCGCGGGGCTTATGGGGGCGTTCGGTGCGGCGTTATATGCCATGGAGATGTGCAAAAAGGAAAAGAAGCTGGCTTCCACGATAATCACTTCAAAGGGGCTGGACACTTTCAGCTACAAGTCAAGGCAGATGACCTGCAAGGGGTGCACGGCAAAATGCGCTCTTACCATGATAAGCTTTTCGGACGGTCACAAGCACATAAGCGGAAACCGCTGCGAAAAGGGCGCGGGGCTGAAACGGACGGAGGATATTCCTTGTTTGTATGAATATAAGTACAAGAGGATACTGGAGGAAATGGACAGGGGGACGCCGAAAAATCCGAAGGCGGTTATCGGGTTGCCGCTGGTGCTGGGCTTTTATGAGCAGCTGCCTTTCTGGAAGGCCATGTTTGAGCATTTGGGCTTCAAGGTGATAATTTCCTCGGAAAGCTCGAGAGATATGTATTTCAAGGGGCAGCACACAATTCCCTCGGACACGGTATGTTATCCTGCTAAGCTGGCGCACGGGCATATTATTGATCTGCTGGAAAAGGGTGCGGACATTATTTTCTACCCCTGCGAGACCTACAACATTGACGAGGGGCACTCGGACAACAACTACAACTGCCCTGTTGTGGCGTATTACCCCGAGGTTCTCAAGGCAAACATACCGGGGCTTAACAAGGATAATTTCCTTTATCCGTACATGGACATAAATCTGCCTAAGCACATTGCACAGAGTATGTGCAAGGAATTTGCGAGATTCCGTTTAAAGCCGAAGGACGTTAAAGAGGGCTGGGAAAAGGGTATGAAGGCTCTGGACAAATACCGCAGGGACATTATTGCGGAGGGGCAGCGGGTAATCCGTGCGGCGAGGGAAAAGAAGATGCCCATTATTGTAATAAGCGGGCGGCCTTATCATCTTGACCCCGAGATAAATCACGGCATTCACAAGCTGATAACCTCTCTCGGCATGGCGGTGATAACGGAGGACAGTGTTTGTCATTTGGCGGAGACTCCCGTTTTGCACGTACTTAATCAGTGGACTTACCATTCGAGGCTTTACAGGGCGGCGCAGTATGTTACCACACAGCCCGATATGCAGCTTGTACAGCTGGTTTCCTTCGGCTGCGGCATTGACGCTGTTACCACCGACGAGGTGCGGAGCATTCTGGAGCGCAGCGGAAAGCTGTACACGCAGCTGAAAATTGATGAGATAAGCAATCTGGGCGCTGTGAAGATAAGGCTTAGGAGCTTGCAGGCGGCGATCAACGGCTAATTAGGCTAATTAATAATTAATAATGAGTGGTCGGGCCGGCTTTATCTGACCGGATATTGTTTAATGTGAATTTCGACCGAATTTTATATTTTATAAAAATGTTGAGGTATAGTTAAAAAGCAGGTAAGGGGTATGATGAAATATCTTGCCTCTTGCTTCCTGCCTCTTGCCTCTAATAGAAGGAGCAATTAAAATGAACAGGGAAAAAATCGAGTATAAGATCAGAAAATCAATCGGCAGAGAGAGAGCTGTGAATGTGACCCTTAGAGGCAGCACGGACACGGTGAGCCTTATCCCGCTGTCGCTTTTTAACGGGATACTGCTGGCGGCAAGCGAGGTTAGCTTCAGGCTGGACGGGTACATGGTTATACCTCTTGACAGGATAGAGAGGGCGCAGGTCAACAAGGACGAGGGATATAATGAGATACTCAAAAAGGAACGTGTAGTGGAGGATATTAATCCTCCGAAGCTGGATATGACCAGTATTTCCTCCGTTTGCGGGTATTTTCTGAGGAGCAAGGAATGCATTTCGCTGGATATTGACGGCGGTTTTATGGTTGGCAAGGTTACGGAGATAAAGAAAAAGGGAATAAAGTTCAAGCCCTTTGAAGCCCCGGGGAAATGGGGAAAGTCTGTTAAGATAAGGTTTGAGGACATTAGAGATGTGACCTTCGGGGATATGTACACGAGAGTTTATGCAAAGTACACGGGTAAATAAGTTTCACGAGAGGAATTTTCTTGTTTCTTGATTATGAAGTGAAGTTGTTTCTAAATGAAACTGCTTCTAAGCAAAATTGCTTCTAAACGAAGCTGCGCATTTTTGCCTCTGAAAGGGGGAATGTAAAAATATATGATGTGTAATTGGAAAATGTTTACTGCTGTTTTGGCGCTTATTCTGATGTTATCCGCTTGTGATGAAGCGGGGGAAAATGAGCAGTCGGGCGGTACGGGTGAGGACAGCTCTTTGGCGGCGCAAGCGAATATTATAGGAAATGAGGACGACCCCGGCGATTTGGTAAGCGAGCCTTATTATTACGGGGCGGATGAGATAGTTCATGACTTTGACCCGGAGGCTATGCTGCACGCGGGAGAGAAGGCAAGCTATTTCTTTGCCTCCGAACCCGAGGATGTGACCTTTTATCCCGAAGAAGCGGCGGTCAAGAGAATTGGCAGGTTTATTGAATACAAGGACACGTATTACCTTTCCTACACCTGTTCGGGGGTAAGCTTTCTGATGACGGGAGACAAGGCGGAGGCGGTTATGGTCTCCAACGGGGGGGCGTATGCGGACAACCAGCAGGGCTGGGTTGGTGTGCTTATCAATGGGGAGCTTACAAAGCGCATTCAGCTGTCTCCGGGGGAAGAGACGTACACGCTGTATGAGGGGGATGAACTGAAAAATGCGGAGATCGCCATTGTCAAGCTTTCGGAAAATCAAATGGCGTGCACGGGGATAAAAAGTATAAGCTGCCATGCTTCGAGGATAGCGCCAAAGTTCAGAAAGGAGCGGCAGATAGAATTTATAGGGGATTCCATTACCTGCGGCTACGGAAATGAGGCGGAGTCCCCTGCCGACGGCTTTGACAGCGCACAGGAAAACGGGCTGCTTACCTATGGATATATGACGGCGGAAAATCTTGGCATGGAGCCTATGATAACCGCCATAAGCGGTATCGGGCTTATTTCCGACTACACGGGGACGGTGGGGATAAAGGAAGATTACCTTTTAATGCCCCAGGTTTACGACAACAGCGACACCAATTTTGAAATGCGGCGTGGCTTTGATGAACTGACCCCTTGGGACTTTCGGAAAGAGAGCGACATTATTGTGATAAATCTCGGGACGAACGATTACAGCTACACGGGGCGGAATGAGGACTTGCAGCTGGAATTTGAGAATGCATATTACAAATTTTTGGGGCAGGTAAGGGGTAAAAATCCCGACGCTATGATAATATGCACCATGGGGATAATGGGGGCGGAGCTTTTTGATGAGATAGAGAATGCGGCGATACGGTACAAGGAGGATTTCGGAGATGAAAATATTTTTGTGATGAAGTTTGACTATCAGAGCGAGGAGGACGGCTACGGCGGGGATTATCACCCGACGGCGGCTACTCACAGGAAAGCGGCGGAGAAGCTGACGGGATTTATAAGAGAACTGGAAAACCGCGGGGACAGTGAGTAGGTATTTCCTTGAGTTACGGGAGAAAAAATAATATGAACAAAAACAGATCGGCCCTCAAAAACGAGGAACGGAAAAGCGAGAATAACTGCTCTGTATACAAAAAGTGCAGCGGTTGTTCGCTGCGGAATATGAGCTATGAGGAACAGCTGAAATTCAAGTATGTTAAGGTTGACAGGCTTATGGGGAAGTTATGCAGACCCGACAGGGTGATCGGCATGGCGGACACGTCGGGATACCGCGGCAAGGTGCAGATCGCTTACGATTTTGTAAGAGGCAGGGCGGTAAGCGGGATATACCGCTCGGCTAATGGGGGCGTTACGGCGGTGAGGGACTGCCCTGTGAATGATCCAAAGGCGAATATGATAGGCAGGGCTGTACTTGATGT
>CAMWLD010000074.1 GCA_947175005.1 uncultured Ruminococcus sp.
GACATACACGGGGCGGCAAAATGCTGTCGGGAAATGCTCTCCGCCTTTGAGCGGGAGGGGGCGGACAAGCTTATTCTTTTGGGGGACATACTTTATCACGGGCCGAGGAACGATCTGCCGGAGGATTATGCGCCGAAAGAGGTCATTGCGCTTCTTAATGCCAAAAAGAACGATCTCCTGTGCGTTCGGGGAAACTGCGAGGCAGAGGTGGATCAAATGGTGCTGGAGTTCCCGGTAATGGCGGATTACATGGCTTTGTGGCTGGAGGGGCATATGGCAATGTGCACCCACGGGCATTTGTATGATATCGAAAATATCCCGAACATAAGCAAAGGGGACATAATAATCAGCGGTCACACTCATCTGCTGCGTGCGGAGGAAAAGGACGGTATCTACTACATCAATCCCGGGTCGGTGTCCATTCCAAAGGGAGGAAATCCCCGAAGCTATGCGGTTTATGAGGGTGGGAAATTTATCATCAAGGAAATGAACGGTGAAGAAATTTGCGGAATAAATATATTACAATAAAATGAAATATCCCCTGTCCGAAAACAGGGGATAATTTTTGGGAAGATATATCTGCCTCTTACTTAACGATCAAAGATTTCCCCGTCATTTCCTCGGGCTGCGGGAGACCCATTATCTCAAGCATTGTGGGACAAAGGTCTGCCAGCACGCCGCCCTCTCGTAACTTGCAGTCATAGCCTGCAACGATAACGGGAACGGGATTTGTGGTGTGAGCGGTGAAAGGCGTGCCGTCAGCTTCGAGAAGCTTGTCGGCGTTGCCGTGGTCGGCGGTGATTATGGCTGCGCCGCCCTTGGCAAGAACTGCGTCCACCATTTTTCCAACGCAGGTGTCCACTGCCTCAACGGCTGCTTTGGCTGCGTCAAAAATGCCTGTGTGCCCTACCATATCGCAGTTGGCGTAATTGAGGATAATTGTGTCATACTTGTCCGACTCGATAGCTTTAAGCACGGCGTCGGTGACCTCATATGCGCTCATTTCGGGCTTTAAGTCAAAGGTGGGCACGTCGGGAGACTGAATGAGTATCCTGTCCTCGCCCTCAAACTGCTTTTCCTCGCCGCCGTTGAAGAAGAATGTAACATGAGCGTATTTCTGTGTTTCGGCAATTCTAAGCTGTGTTTTGCCGCACTTTGCCATGTATTCGCCGTAGGTCATGGTCAGCTGCTCGGGAGGATATGCCACAAGCACGTTGGGCATTGCCGCGTCATACTGCGCCATGCATATAAAGGTCACGGGGAAATATCCCTTTTTCCGCTCAAAGCCCGAAAATTCGGGGTCAACAAAGCTCCGTGTTATCTGCCTTGCACGGTCGGGGCGGAAGTTGAAGAAGACAACGCTGTCCCCCTCCTTGACCATACCGTCCTTGTCCACTACCGCAGGGAGCATAAACTCGTCGGTAACACCGTTTGCATAGGAATTCTTGATAGCCTGCACAGGGTCGGTCTCCTGCACGCCTTCGCCCATTACCATGGCGTCGTATGCCTTTTCAACCCTGTCCCAGGCGTTGTCACGGTCCATAGCATAATATCTGCCCGCAACCGTTGCCACCTTGCCCGTGCCTATCTTTTTCATTTCGGCAACAGCCTCTTCCATATACTCCGCCGCCGAAGAGGGGGGAACGTCTCTGCCGTCCAGAAATGCGTGAACATAGACTTTTTCAATGCCGTTCTTCTTAGCCATTTCCAGCAGACCGTACATATGTTCCTGATGACTGTGAACGCCGCCCGGAGAAAGCAGCCCCATTAAATGAAGCGCGCTGCCCTTAGCCTTGCAGTTCTCCATAGCCTTCATAAGAGCGGGATTTTCAAAGAAAACGCCGTCCTTTATGTCCTTGGATATCTTAACAAGCATCTGGTAAACGATACGCCCTGCGCCGATGTTGGTGTGACCTACCTCGGAGTTGCCCATCTGTCCGTCGGGCAGACCCACGTCAAGCCCCGATGCGCCGATAGTGGTGTTGGGATATTCCTTGAAGTATCTGTCAAGATTGGGCTTATTGGCGGCAGCAATGGCATTGCCGTAGCTGTCGTTGTTAATGCCGAAGCCGTCCATTATAATTAGCGCCATAGGTTTTTTGCTCATGATTTTTTACCATTCCTTTCATAAGTTCGCTGTATATGAAATACGTAAATTCTAACCTCTTACCTCTCACATCTTACCTCTAAAGGCTTACCGAATAGGGCAGCAGCCAAAGGGTGATATGATAGGATTCGCTTCCGTCGCTGACATTGTAGTCACGCATAATTTTGTAGCCTGCGCCGTAGTAGCTGGCGCTTGTGCCGTCGCTGTACTCCGCCGCCTTAATGCAGAATATGGGCGGCAGGCCGTACAGTTTGACCCGCACCGAATCCACGGAAAAAAAGCAGAAGAGCAAGGCAATTATAATGCCCGCCGCTATTCTTTTGGCGCTCCTGCCTTTTCCCATAAACAAACCTCCGTTTGCGCATTTGGAAATATTTTTACCAGTTTATCATGAAAAATCCGCTTTCGGGGCAGATGTAGTAGGTGGCACGGTAGCCGCCGCCCTCGGGCTTGGGAAATTCCCATATCTCTACAGCTTCTTCCCTGCCTGTCCTTTCATTCAGATACTCCTGCCAGTCCTTGTTCGTTTCCGTTTTCACCGCACCGCAGCTTTGAGCAAAACTGCGGTATTCCTCCAGATGCGCAGTATCGGTAAAAAATTCGATCCTGATACTCGCCCCGTCCAACCAAGCGGGTGCAAACATACTATGATAATCCCTTGCATCCGAGGGTATCTTATCCGGCAGAAAAAAGAACATTTTATCGGGGTCATCGTAATTGGCGCAGAAAATAGCTTTGTCAACAGGATAAAGAACAGGCTGCTTTGAACCTTGCATACAGTACAGGCTGACCACCGCCAAAGCGGCAGTATAGGACACTGTCCTGACAATCCCCATTATGACCCGTATGAAACGGGCAGGGGGAGGCTTTTGGTAATAGTCCGGAAAAATGCACATTACAATAAAACACACGAACAGAATTGCCCAAAATTTTAAATATACCGCGTAAAACATGGATACAAAAAATGCAAAAGGACTGACAAGCATATTTACGGCAAAGTCAATATAGTACCATGCCGAGACCTTGTTTTTGGCGTTTTTACTTTCCGCACATTCGGCTTTTTTCACATACAAGCCTCCTTTGAACTGCGTAAGCTTACCATACGATCATAAAATATCCGCTTTCGGGGCAGATGTAGTAGTTGGCACGGTAGCCGCCGCCCTCGGGCTTGGGAAATTCCCATATCTCGACAGCTTCTTCCCTGCCTGTCTTTTCATTAATATACCCCTGCTCCCAGCCCCCCTTATTTTCCGTTTTCACCGCACCGCAACTTTGTGCAAAACTGCGGTATTCCTCCAGCTGCGCAGTATCGGTAAAAAATTCGATCCTGATACCTGCCGAACCCTGTCCAAAACCGGGCACAAATCTTCCATAGTAATTCCTTGCATTTGAGGGGAGCTTATCCGGCAAAAAATAAAACATATCGGTATCGGTGTAATTGAAGACGAAAACAGCTTTGTCCACAGGATAAAGAACAGGAATGTCCGACGGCATAAATAACAGGAAAGCCCCTGCCAATGCAGCGGTATAGACCGTTACCCTGACAGTTCTCATTAAGACTCGTCCCGCTCGTGTTTCGGGAGGCTTTTTGTAACTGTATATCAAAGTACACACCGAGACAAAGCAAACAAGCTCAATTGCAAAGAATATGAAATATATCCTTAAAAATGCGGTTATTAAAAATGAAAAAACACAGGCAAGCAGGCTTACGGCAAAATCAACATAGTACCATGCCGAAACCTTGCCTTTGGCGCTTTTGTTTTCCGCACATTCGGCTTTTTTCATATACAAGCCTCCTTTGAGTTGCGTAAGCTTACCATACGATCAGGAAATATCCGCTCTCGAGGCAGATGTAGTAGGTTGCATGATATCTGCCGCCTGTCGGTACGGGAAATTGCCATGCCTCAACGGTCTGCTCCCTGCCCGCCTTTTCATTCAGATACTCCTGCCAGCCCTTGCTCGTTTCCACTTTAACTGCACGGCAGCTTTGAGCAAAACTGCGATACTCCTCAAGCTGCCCGGAGCTTGTGGAAAATTCGATCTGAATATAAGGCTCTGCCTGCAAAACCCCGGGAAACATTTTTATTTTATATTTACTGGCGTCTTCAGGGATACTATCCGGCAGGAAATACAGGACACTCTCTCCCCTGTCAGCGAAATTAAAGCTGTAAACCGATTTCTGAACCGGATAAAGGAAAGGCGACTGCACCTTCATAAAAAAGGGCAAGGCAAGGGCAGACAAGGCAACTGCATAGAGCACTCCCCTTATGACCCCTGTCACAATGCGCCAAGGCTTTGAGAGGTCATTTGAGTAAAGCTTTCTGCATACAAAAACAATGATACCTGCAATAAGAGCAATATGGGAAACAACCATGGAAAACCAATACGCCACCAAAAATGTAAACCACAACCCTAAAAAGGTTACCGCCGCCACCGTAAGGTCGGCTTTATACCGGCCGGAGGGCTTTGGCCGAATATTCTCCTCTGCCTTGTCCATGTCCTCACCTGCCCTTTGCTAATGCGTTTAAAGGTATTTGGCAGCTATTCTCAGCCGTTTACAGCAGCCTGTACAATAGTGTTGAAATCCCCTGCCTTAAGGGAAGCGCCGCCGATAAGACCGCCGTCAACATTGGGCTTGGACAGCAGCTCTGCGCAGTTTGCAGCATTCATAGAGCCGCCGTACTGAATGGTAACAGCGTTTGCGGTGTCGGTATCGTAAAGCTTTGCAAGCACGCCGCGGATAAAGCCGCAAACCTCCTCGGCCTGGTCTGCTGTAGCAGTCTTGCCAGTGCCGATAGCCCATACAGGCTCATATGCAATAACGGTTTTCTTGATATCGTCTGCGGAAACGTCATACAGATCAAGCTTTATCTGACGGGCGATAACTTCCTCGGTAATGCCGCACTCACGCTCCCAGAGCAGCTCGCCTACGCAAACAATGGGCTTAAGACCTGCCGCCAGAGCAGCCTTTGTGCGCTTGTTGACGGTCTCGTCGGTCTCGCCGAAATACTGTCTGCGCTCGGAGTGACCGATAACAACGTACTCCACGCCCAGCTCCGTAAGCATATCCGCAGAAATTTCCCCTGTGAATGCGCCGCTCTTTTCAAAGTGAACATTCTCCGCACCAACCTTTACATTGCTGCCTGCGGTGGTGTTCACAGCAGTCTCCAGATTGGTAAAGGGCACGCACGCAATGACCTCGACCTTGCCCTCGGCGTTTGCAACCAAAGGCTTAATCTCCTCCAGAAGCGCCTTTGCCTCGGGGCGGGTCTTGTTCATTTTCCAGTTTCCTGCGATGATTGCTTTTCTAAGATTCTTGTTCATGTTTTTTAACTCCTTTATATATTAATTAGAAATACATATTAATAGTTATATTTTACCACATTAAGCACAATTTGTCAAGGGGATTTTGAACGTATTTTGGCGAGTTAATGTTTTATAAACAAAATATTTGATTAACATACATATTTTGTAAGTTTCATAACACAATGCCTCTGACATTCTTAAATTCTCTTTCTCATAAGTTCGCCAAATCAATGGTTTTACCGTTTTAGTAAAAATATATCAAATATAGGTTGACAAAGTGACACCAATTATGATATAATATAAACAGTTTCAGCTTGGGGAACTGTTTACTTAAATTTTACAAAAATACATATGGAGGCTGCAAATGAAAAAGCTGTTCGATTTTTTTAAGAAAAAAGGCCATCGGGCTTCAGCGGTAAAAACGCATGAAGATGATTCGGGGGACGATAATATTGTCGAAAAAATGAAAAAGATACGGGAGAGCGTTCCCGAATCCGAAAACGGTGAAGTGATATCGAAGGTAATATCCGCAAGCGAGGTGGACGGCTATTTATCGGGCTTATTCTGTCAGGTATGGGGGTATGTTACACGGGCTTGCGACACGGCCAAATGCAGGAAGTATATGGATTATTACCTTGACCTGGGACTCGGATATGAAGGCAGCCCCTTTGACCCCCAAAAAGACAAGTACCTTGGGATAATAAGGTTTCCCATATATGCGGGGGATAATTTTTCGGGCAAGCTGATAATTCCCTACGGGACGGGCTTCGGAGGGATATTCAGCGACCCTCTTCCCTTTACGGGCAACGGCTTTGCCATTGGCGCAGGCACAGACAGCATTATCCCCGAATATATGCTTACCTCCCCCGTCGGTATCCCCGGCGGCGCAGAGCTTTACATAGTGTATCAAAACGGCGATGAAGTCCTCATGGGGGTTTTTAATGGGGAAAAGGAAAAATTCATAAGATTGGAGGATATGGACTGATGGGCGCAAGAGAGATACGGCAGGGAGTTTACGGGATATACGGCGGCAAGGCGTACAAAATTTTACCCTCGGGCAGCCCCGATACCGCAAGGCTTTTATCCTCCGACAAAGATGACCTTAAAAATGGCTTTGAAAATAATTACTCCGAATACACCTCAAAAAAATACGGTTTTACCTGCGCAAAAAATGTACCCTTGGGCGAGGTAAGCGATATATGCTTCATTACGCCGAAAATCATATACAAGGGGCTGGAGGTTTTCCACATAGGCAGTCGTAACGGCACAAATTTTGTTACCCTTTGCGGCAAGCTCATACGCAGCTGCAACCCCGGCGAGGAAGAGCGGAAATACGAGGATGAGCTTATAAAGAGAGAATTTCATAAGGGGATAGTTGACAAAACCTTTTATATGTACATAAAAGAAGTTCCCATAGACGATCCCGAGCTGGAGCTTTTTGAACTGCGGCAGAAACTAAATTGAAAATACCGTATATGCCCGTCAAAAGCTCGTGTGCTAAAGAGCTTGACGGGCATTTCCGCAGGTTTTTTAGCGGATACCGTATCGGCAAACGCACAGAGGCAGGAGAAAGCGATTCTCCTGCCTCTTAAAATATCTTTTTTCAGACCGATTACAGAATTATATAATTTCCGCCCTCGTATATCTCAAAAACGATATTTCCATCCGAGTCAAGCGCCAAAGGAGCATAGAACTCGGCAAAACCCGTGCGGCGGTTTACCTGATATACAGCCGCAGTGGCAAGATCAACTCCTGCCTGGGTGTAGATCTTTGCGGGAATGGAATATTTTACCGTACAGCCGTATTCGCCCTTCTGACGGGTCTTTAAGATAAGCGCTCCGCGGCTGGTATTCTTGGTAATGGCAAGACCTATGTCAATGTTCTTGGCGTCGATCACCGATGAGCTCTCGATCTCGGCGGTAAAACGGTTAGCCGTGAACTTCAGCACGCCCGCTCCCTTTTTGGCAAGCTGTGCCAGTGCGTTGGACTTTACCGCAGCAATACCCGAGGATATCCTTATGGGCACACCCTTTTCCAAAGCGACGGTAACAGCCCTGTTGGTAACGGTTTTTGTAACCGACTCGTTGGCAACCGTAACACTGCTGCCGGTATTCTCATTGCGGACAACAGCCGCTGCCGCAGGGTCAACAGGTCTGCCCACGCTTGAGGGAACAGCAGGCGCTGTATAGCCCGGGTCGACTCCGTAATCCGCAGCACTTGCCCCTGCCGCCATGCCGGTGATCATTATTGCCGCCATTAAGGCGCTCAGTGCCTTTGATTTCTTCATTTCAAACATCAGATCCTTTCATCTGTTAAGTATTACCTTATTCGTGTATAAGTACCCTGCCCCAAACATCAGGAGGCATATTATAAAAGCCGTCGACCGGATATACAGGATATTTACCGACAGCTCCGAAGACATAAGCATATAAGGATAGTCAGATAAAATATTTGCAAGCTCACTCAAGAATATCCCCGCTGTGCTGAATTTAAACGCCTTTACAGAACTTATGATAATTCCCGTTACAGGCATTGCGCCCTGCCATAAAGCAGTGAACAGGAGAAATTTTTTCCTGTGCCGCAGTCCGTTCATCAGGGAAAAATACCACCAGCAAAGAACCATGAGCAGCCCTGCCAAAAGCTTTGCCGCCGTAAACAGCTTCCCGGAAATGTAGCTGTCCGCATTAAAGCAGGCAACTGCATAGCTTATCCCTGCGCAAAGAAGAATGTCCTCCCAAAGCGACGAGGGGTAAAGCCTTACCTTGCTCAAACGCCCTCCACCTCCCGCTCGAATACCGTTTGATATGGGACAACGCCGTTGTAATTCTTATAAAGCAGTCCCCCGTAAAGCCCTGCCATAGCGATCATCAAAGCCGTAGCAGCACACGCCGCAGCCTTTTTGCGCCTGCCCTTATGCCCTGCCGCCAGCCTGCACACCGCCGTAAATATTTTCGGCACAAGCAGGAAAACTATAGGCAGAAAGAACAGCAGCCCCAATCGTGAAAGTATAGCGTGCTTCATTCCCAGTGCCTCAAAGAAAAATCCGCTGTAGGCGCACCAAAGAAGCTGATTTGTTTCCCGTTCATCTCCGCGAAGCTTATCTTTCAAGATAAACGCCCCTGCAAAGATCACCCCGAACATTACCGTGTAAAGTGGGGAAAGCCCCGTAATGACCTCCCTGTGGCTGTCGGCGCCGTAATTTTTGTAAACAAGGCTCGTAGCCGCATTTATGATATTTCCCGAAAAGGCAAACAGCGCCCCGCTGCCGCAAAGCAGTCCTATCAGCACGGGAATATTCATAGGGATAAGGCAGATAAACCCGAAGGGCAGCAGCAAAAACGCCGAACGGTGAAACGCTCCCGCAATTATCGCAAACACAGCGAAACGAAAGTAATTCCCGTTCGCAGCATAGCGCAAAGCATATGCTCCCACAGAC
>CAMWLD010000075.1 GCA_947175005.1 uncultured Ruminococcus sp.
AAAAGTGACTGCGAAAAGGGAATCAGACAACATTCACATCCGTACCCTTATTGTCAATGTGCATTTCCATAACATCCCAGTCTGTGAGACCCATATTGTCAAGAGCAAAGCGCATTTTTCCCTTGAAAAATTTATTTTCCCCGTCCACTATCATCATCAGTGCAGGACCTGCCCCGCTGAGATATGCTGCATATGCACCGTTGGTGTAGGCAATATCAAATATCTCCCGCCCGTGGGGAATTAGCTCCATTCTATAGGGCTGGTGCAGTCTGTCATGGACTGCCGTACGCAGATTTTCGTATTTTCCCGTAAGAAGTGAGGCGGAAAAAAGCGCCGCTCTTGAAAGGTTATAAACAGCGTCCTTATGGGAAATTTCCTTTGGCAGTACAGCCCGTGCTTCCTCGGTTTTAAGCTCGAAATCGGGGATAACCGCAATGAATTTCAGTGTTGTGAAAACCTCCTGCTTTACCCAGTGAACGCACTTTCCGTCAAACACAGCCGTGACAATGCCGCCAAGAAGCGCAGGGGCTGTGTTGTCGGGGTGACCCTCGATCTGTGCGGAAAGGTTCACCAGTTCATCGGGATTCAAGAGACTTCCCATAAGAGTGTTAGCCCCCACAAGTCCCGCGATAATGCAGGCGCTGGAGCTGCCAAGCCCCCTTGCCATGGGAATGTTGTTTGTCTGCTTTATGCGCAGTCCCTTAAAATCCCTGCCGCAGATGTTGTAGACGGTTTCTGCGGTGCGGTAAATGAGATTTGACGGGTCTGTGGGAATGGGGCAGTTATCCGAGGAGGAAATAAAGCAGCCCTCCGCTTCCTCCATTTCAACATAATTGTAAAAGGTCAGCGCCAGACCAAGTGCGTCAAAGCCCGCTCCCAGATTGGCGCTTGTGGCGGGAATTTTCAGCTTAATCATTTTTTATATATCCTTTCGGGAAAATATTTCATAAGTCTTTTCATCGGAAATGCTCATGACAGGAGAGAGGTGAATTTTTAATCCTCTACTGCTGCCTGCTTTTTGACCTCATTATCCTTAAAATATTTTTTGAATGCTATTATTTCCAAAATTATCGACAGCGTCGCAGCCAAATAATCGGTTACGGGCTGGGCGGCGGCAAGTGAGGTTGCCGAGCCGTAAATTCTGTTAAAGGTGAACAGCACGGGAATATACAGCAGCCCCTGACGGCTTACCGACAGTATCAGCGAGGGAATGGCAGCTCCCATGGACTGAATGGTGTTTATCATCACAAAGAGCACCCCAAGAATAGGCCCCGAATATATGTATATCCTTGCAAAACTCATGCCGTAGTCAAAGGCGCTCTGATCCTTCAGAAATGCGTTTACCATAGGCCCTGCGCCCATGTAGCATATTATTGTCATCACAAGACTTAGGGATATGGCAAGCATCAGCGAAAATTTCAGTATGGACATAAAACGTTTCCTGTTCCCTGCGCCGAAGTTGTAGCCAAGCAGCGGCTGAATTCCCGTGCCGAGACCGATGAGCAGCATTACAGCGATCATATTTACCTTCATTGCAACTCCCAGTCCCGCAACAGCCATATCCCCATGGTCTTTCATAAGATTGTTGACGATAATGTTGGAGGTGCTCATGAGAATACTGTTAAGGGAAGCGGGGATACCTATGGCAAAAACGCCCATAGCGATTCCGTCGGTCGCCCTGTAATATTTCGGAGAAATGGTCAGCATGGATTTTCCCATAAGGAAATGGGCAATATAGAATCCTGCGCTCAGCACATTTCCTATGGTTGTGGCAAGAGCCGCTCCCGCAACGTTCATGCCCAGTCCCAGTATCATAACGGGGTCTAAGATAATGTTTGCAAGGTTGCCTATTATCATGCCTGCCATGGCCTTGCTTGCCTTGCCCTCAGCTCTTATTATAGAGGAAAATGCGTTGCTTATTACAAGAAAGGGAATACCGAAAGCCACGATTTGCAGATACTCCACCACATAATCATAGGTGTCGGGAGTTGCCCCGACGATCTTCGCTACAGGCCTTGCCCCGAAGAATATTATCAGCATTCCTATAATTCCCGCAGCAAGTCCCGTGTAAAAGCAGAATGCACAGCTTTGATTAGCCCGTTCATTTTTTCCCTCTCCCAAAAGGCGGGAAATAAGGGAAGTACCGCCGATTCCGAAAAGCATTCCCACCGCCATAAACAGCAGGAAAGCGGGGGTAGCAAGCGACACCGCCGCTACCATGTAGGCGTTATTTGTCTGTCCGATAAAAAATGTGTCCGCAAGGTTGTAGACCAGTACCATAAGCATACTGATTATTGAGGGGATAATGTTCACCAGCACCGCCTTTGGCACAGGCGCATTTTCAAAAATTTCAACTGTTTTGTTTGCCACTGTAGGTTATCGTCCTTTCCTATTGGAAGCAAGAAAATCAGAGGCAGGAAGCAGGAGGATATTCTGTGTACTGCGCATTTTACTTTTTTCTTGCTCACGTAATTAAATTTTTATTGCTCGCTTGCTCCCTGCTGTCTTTTTTCATGATCTTTTCTGATATAATCAAAAGCCTGTCTTACATTAGAGACCGCCACAATGCCTATATGATATTTTTTCGGGTCTATCTGCCGCAGGGACATTTTCGGGATAATGCATTTTTCAAAGCCAAGTCTCTCCGCCTCGCTTATTCTCTGGGAAACGCTTGAAATGCTTCTGATCTCTCCGCCGAGTCCAATTTCCCCGAAGCTGACAAGCTTTTCATTCACGGGAATGTCCATAAGACTGCTGTAAAGTGCAAGCGCCGCAGGCAAGTCCGCCGCAGGCTCGTCCAGTCTGAAGCCTCCCACAATATTCACAAACACGTCCAGCGTTCCGTAAAAAAGCCCTGCCCGCTTTTCCAGCACCGCAATGATTATGGCAAGGCGGGCAAAGTCAAAGCCCGTAGAGGTGCGGCGGGGAGCGGAATATCCGCTTTTGGTGACAAGTGCCTGGATTTCCGCCAAAATGGGACGTGTGCCCTCCATAACGCAGCCCACGCAGCTTCCCGAAACTCCCGCAGGTCTCCCGGTCAGGAACATCAGCGAGGGATTTTCTATTTGCTCCAGTCCCTTGTCCTGCATTTCAAAAACGCCTATCTCATTTGTAGAGCCGAAGCGGTTTTTCACCGCCCGCAGCAGTCTGTAGCTCTGGTGACGGTCGCCCTCGAAGAAAAGCACAGTGTCCACAATATGCTCCATTACCTTTGGCCCTGCGATAGCGCCGTCCTTGTTTACGTGACCTACCAAAAATATGGGTATCTCCATATCCTTGGCAAGGTGCATGAACATATTTGTGCATTCTCTTACCTGGGCAATGCTTCCCGAGGTGGAGGAAACGCTTTTAATGCTCATGGTCTGTATGGAGTCGATTATTACTATCTCGGGGCGGGATTCCATTACCGTGGCGCATACGGATTCTGCATCGGTAACGCTAAGCAGATAGAGGTTTCCCGTGTTTACCCCCAGCCGCTCCGCCCGCAGTTTCACCTGACGTGGGCTTTCCTCTCCCGAAACATAGAGAATGGAGTGCTCCTTTCCGAAGTAGCTGCATATCTGCAAAAGCAGGGTGGATTTGCCAATGCCGGGTTCGCCTCCAAGAAGCACCAGAGAACCCTTTACCAGCCCGCCTCCAAGCACACGGTCAAGCTCGCCCGTTCCCGTGGAATAGCGTATCTCGTCCTCTGCGGTGATCTCGTCAAGGGTCTTTATCTTGTCCGAGCAGCTCAAGGCGCTAAGCTCTGCGCCTGTTGCCCTTGCCGCCTTGCCCGTGGTTTTGGCGGCGGGGGAGACGTCTATCACCTCTTCCTCAAAGGTGTTCCATTCCTTGCATGAGGGACACCGCCCGTTCCATTTTGAGGATTCGTAGCCGCAGGAGGAGCATATGTATACTGTTTTCAGTTTTGGGGACATAAGTTAAGATCATTCCTTTCGGAGGGTGATTTAAAGGCAGGAGGTCAGAGCTGTTAATACCAAAGCTGAAATCTGTCGAACCGCCAGCCCTCGTCGGTTTTTACCATGTGGTAGTTTAATTCTTCAAACCATATAAAATAGGGGTCATCGGAATGCCCGTGAACAACAAAATTTTTTAAAATAACTTCCTTTTCATCGGAATATACAGGCATAAAGAAATTATCCCAAACACTGATATCGCTGCCTCTGCCACCCGATGAAGCAATTAGGTTTCCGTTCCCGTCAGTATACCAAGCAGATGCTTTTGAATAGGCATATTCACGGGTAAATGCCGGGTAAATATTTTCCAGAAATTCATCTAAGGTATGAGTTTCCGCATACTGTGGTGACATATCAGGGGAGCAGCCGAAATATTGAGCGTTGATCTCGCAGCCCTTATCGAGAATTTCCTGCTGTTCGGCTGTAAGAAAGCTTCTGTCCGAAGAGCATATCGCAAAGGGTTGTTCGAACCTTTGACTGTCCGAATTAAACGCTATCTTGTAAACCCCCGGTTTATATTTGCCGAAAGGAAACATTTCCTCAGTTATCTCAAAATCCGAGCTTTTGCCTGCATCAAGCGTAAAATCAATTTCATAAACAATGCTGCCGTCCGCAAAGGGCAGGGGAGTATAAATACCTTTATCATTTTTAAGTATCTCCACTGAATTTATTTGCTGTACTTCTTCGGTATAATTGCTGAATGTATTTATAAGGCTTCCGTGATATTTCCAGATCTGATGGGCATCTGAACGGAATTCCCAATCATCCCAATCTGCTGCGGCTTCGGTATCCACATATAAATTGGTGAAAAAAAGCACATGATTTTGCAGTTCTCTTCCGGAATCCCAAGGAGTATCATCACGCTCATAGCTTATGGTGCAGTCGGGCGCTGCGCGCATAAGAAGCTCCGCATCCTCGGAGGAATATTCCTCCACAATGATATTTAGACTTTTAATGTTCGAGTTTTTCAGCACTTTCTCCAAACTTTCGGCGTCTATTCTTCGGTTTTTGAGTTCAAGATTTTTAATATTAGGGCAGTTGGAAATAAATCCAAAATCGGTTCTGTCGTCATAATATTCAAAGTATAAACTGTCAATAGTAGCCATATCAGCAAAAAAGCTCAAGTCCTCATTACCGCTGTAATTTGTAAATCTCAGCCAATGAGGACTGAAGAAATTTTTGGCAATGTGATTTGAAATAGTAGACAGATCACCGCCTCTGTAATCGTCAAGAACTAACACATTGAATCCAATTGAGTTAAAATCGGCATTTCCGCTGTAGCGTTCAAGAGTAAGCCAATGAAAATGATATTTATTAAGGAAACTTATATCTCTGTTTCTTGCATTTCTAAGGATAAGATTCGAAATATATTTAAGATATGCTTCATCTATATCTGCAAAAGGGTCTTTGCTGTTCCAATAATCATTCATATCAATGTAAAGGTCGGCACCGATGAAATTAAATCCTTTTTTTCTAAGGTAATCATACGCTTCTTTTGCGCTTATGCTTTTTTCCTCTGTTGTTTCGGTTTCTGTGATCTCCTGTGTTGTTTCCGCTTTCGTCTGCTCGGCGGTGGTATTGGAAGTAGATTCCTCTTCGGTGACTGCAGCTGCCGTTTCCGTTTGGGTGCTTGATGTTTCCGTTTGAGCGGCTGCTGTTTCAGTTTCAACGTCCGTAACGCTTGCCTCGCTGCAAGCGGATAATGTCAGCGTTAAGAAAATTGCCAAGGCTGTTTTTTTGATGTTCATATTACCTGCTTCCTTTCTGTTTGTTTTTGATATCAAAACTGAAAATTATCAAATCGCCAGCCGTTCTCGGTCTTTACCATGTGATAATTGACCTCTTCAAACCAAATGAAATAGGGATTATCTTCATGTCCGTGAATAATGAAATCCTTAAAAAGAACCTCATTGTCGTCCGAATAAATTGGCATGAGAAAACTGCCTTGATATGAAATATCTCCGCCTTTATCACTCGACGCAGCCTGAAGATTGCCGTTTTCATCAATATACCTGTAACGCTGTGCTGTTGAATAAGCATAATCGTATGTATATCCGAGACATATCTCCGAAAGGAAATCATCAACCGTGTGCTCGTCGGCATATTCCTGCGGCATATATATTGAGTAGCCGAAATATTTCTTTGTAATTTCATAAGCTGTGTCAACAGCTTCGTGCTGTTCCTCGGTCAGAAAATCATCACCCGAACGGTGTATGACAAACTTCTGCTCAAGCCTTCCACCGTCGGAATTAAAAGCTATTGTGTAGATACCTGTTTCACATTCATTAAATGGGAACACTTCATTGGTAATTTCATAATCCGAGTTTGTGCCGGGATCAATTGTGAAATCAATATCATAAACAAGGCTTCCGTCCGAAAATGGAATGGGGGTAAGAACTCCCTTTTCATATTTGAATATCTCTGCGGAATTTATCCGCTGCACCTCCTCGGTAAAATTGCTGAAGGTGCATACAAGGCTTCCGGAGTGACGCCAGATTTCGGGATAATAGGTGCTTGCGTCAGCTGTTTGACATTCCCAATTTCCCGGGTGATCGGGAGAGAAATACATATTTGTAAAAAATGTTATTCCTTCCTCGGGTCGTCCGTCCGACCAAGGCGAATCGTCAAGATAATACCTTACAGCACAGGTCGGTGCGGCACGCATAATAATATCGGCATCCTTGGAGGAATAGTCCTCGGTTTTTATGCTGAGAGTTTTTATATTTGAATTTTGGATAACATCTGCCACAGCTTCGGCGTTTATGCTTTTGTTTATCAAATTAAGAGATGTAATGTTCGGACAGTCGGCAATAAAGTCAAGATCGGATTCATCTCTGTAATTTTCAAAGACAAGATGATGTATGCTTTTTAAATCAGCAATAAAGCTCATATCTTCATTGCCGCTGTAATTTTTAAATTTAAGCCGCAGATATTCGTATTCCGGAAGCGAGGTCAGGTCTCCACCCTTGTAATCATCAAGGGTAATAAAGCTTATATCCATTTCGCTGAAATCGGCGTTCCCGCTATAGCCTTCAAGGGTAAACCAGTTGAAAGAGTATTTTTTCAGAAAGCTCAGATCGCTGCTGCCTGCATTTTCAACTGTAACGAAGTGCACTTTTTTGAGATATTCTTCATCAATACCCACAAGAGGTTCTTCGCTGTTTGTAAAATTATTCATATCAATATAAAGTGTGCTGCTCTCGAGCTTATACCCCTGCTCTTCAAAGTAATCCTTCGCCGGTTTGGTTTTTGCCGCTGAGGTTTCTGTAAGTTCTGCGGTCGTTTCAACCGCTTGATCGGAGGTTTCGGCGGCTGTAGTTTCCGTTTGGGTGCTTGATGTTTCCGTTTGGGCGGCTGCGGTTTCCGTTTCAACGTCCGTAACGTTTGCTTCGCTGCAAGCGGATAATGTCAGCGTTAAGAGTATCGCCAAGGTCGTTTTTTTGATGTTCATAATGCACGCTTCCTTCCTGTTCATTAATACCAAAGCTGAAAATTGTCAAACCGCCAGCCGTCCTCGGTTTTTACCATGTGGTAATTATATTCTGCGAACCAAATATGATAAAAGTCATCGTCATACCAGGCTACAATGAAGCCTTTGAAAAGCACCTCTTTTTCATCGGAGTATATCGGTATAAAGAATTCCTCCGAATATTCATTTCTACCGCCTCTGACAACATCTGTGGCTTGCAGTCTGCTGTTTTCATCAATATATCCGAATCTTTGCGCCATGGAATAAGCATAATCATATGTATATCCGCGGCAAAATTCGGCAATGAATTCATCTGTCGTATACGCATTGGCGTATTCCTCGGTCATATATGCAGAGCAGCCGAATTGCGAATCAGTAGTTGCATACGCTGCTTTAAACGCCTCACGCTGTTCCTCATTAAGAAAAGCAGGGATATGGATAGTGCGCGGATTATAAAGAAAACCATAGGCATTCTCGGTGTATGTTTCTTCATTGCAAATGGCAAATGTCTGTTCAAGCCTTTCACCGTCCACATCAAAGACTATTTTATATATACCCGTTTCGCAGTCCGCAAAGGGGAACATTTCATTTGTGATCTCAAGTCCGGAATTTGTGCCTGGGTCTATGGAAAAATCAATATCGTAAACAAGACTGCCGTCCGCATAGGGCATTGCCGTAAGCTGTCCGCCCTCATCATGAAAAATTTCGGCGGACGCTGCATGACGAACCTCCTCGCTCCGATTAACAAATGTGCATACCAGGCTGCCGTGATACTGTTTATCTCTGCTGTATTTCCTATATTTTATACCGTCCGTTTCGTCAGCGGACATTATGTATTCCCGACGGATTTCTTCATTGTTATGATCTACAAACAGATTTGTATAAAAAGAAAAACTCTCTTTTAAAATATCATTATGATCATACTGAGGAACATCAAGATGATAGCTTACCATACAGGCAGGAGCCGCTTTCATAATAAGCTCCGCATCTTTTGAGGAATATTCCTCAACCGTTACAGAAAGGCTTTGAAGCTTTAATTCCTCCGGCAGCTTTGCCGCAGCCTCGGCATTTACACTTTTGCCGTAGATGAAAAGATTGCTTGGCCAGCATTTTTTCAAAAAATCAAAGCTTTCGCCGTCCATATTGATGATCGTAATATTCGGGATATCTTTCAGCGTTTCCTCATCAATATCCGCCAGGGGAACATCGCCGTCTTTGAAATTATCCATATCAATGGTAAGATATTGATAGCGGCCGGTGCCGCCAAACTTACAACCGTGTTCCTCGAAATAATTGTAAAGAAGCTCTTCGCCGCTGATTGTTTCCTCATTTGTTTTCTGTTCTGTTTCTTCGGTCACTTCCTGTTCTGTATTTTCT
>CAMWLD010000076.1 GCA_947175005.1 uncultured Ruminococcus sp.
GTTCGGGTTTTCGGTAAAATGGTACGGCATGATGATAGGCATAGGGCTGCTGCTGGCGCTTATGTACTGCTTTAAGCGCGCCCGCAAATTCGGTTTGGAGTCGGACAGACTCATAGACGCCGCCATGGCGGGAGTAGTGGGGGCAGTCATTGGTGCACGGGGGTATTATGTGGCGCTGAACCCGGATAATTTCCACGACATAAAGGACATACTTGCCATACGTGACGGAGGGCTTGCCATATACGGCGGCATTATCGTGGGACTGCTTTTCGGCTGCGTTACGGCAAAGCTGCGGGGGCTTAAAGTCCGACCTTGTATGGATCTTGCGGCTATGGGCTTTTTTATAGGGCAATGCTGCGGACGGTGGGGAAATTTCTTTAATCAGGAATGCTTCGGCGGAAATACCGATCTCCCTTGGGGAATGTCGGGGGGGCTTGTTCAGAATTATCTGCTTAGCCACAAGGCTTCTCTGGCGGTTCAGGGTATGGAGATAAATCCTTATCTGCCTGTGCACCCGTGCTTTCTTTATGAATCGCTGTGGTGCTTTATCGGGTTTCTGATACTGCATTTTACCTCGAAAAAGCGGAAATTTGACGGTCAGCTTTTTTGTATGTATGTTTTATGGTACGGATTGGGGAGGTTTTTCATTGAGGGAATGCGTACCGACAGCCTTTATATAGGTTCTCTCCGTGCCTCGCAGATGCTTGCCATGATAAGCGCACTGGCAGCGGTGGTGATACTTATAACGGGGCTTATAATTGCAAAGAAAAAGGGAGTTTCTTTGTACTGCGACAGTGAACAGTCAAAGGCGATGCTCCTTGAGGCTGACCGTTTGGAAAAGGAAGCGGAGGAACGGGAGCGCGTTAAAAAGGAGCAGCGAAAGGGCAAGAAAACCGAGCTTACGGCAGATCAGAAGATAGTTGAGGACGAGGAAGAAGAAAGCTGATATGAAAATTCTTACGGCATATCTTTGCTCCCGAATCAAAACCGCTGCCGCATGGGTACTTGCGGGAATATGCTTTGGCATAGTGTTTGCGCTGTATTCACTGCCCGTGAAGGCGGTATTGTACGGTATGGCTGTAAGCGGGTTCTTTTTGATAATTTTAGGAGCGGCGGACTTTTGCAGCTTTGCCAAAAAACACAGTGCACTGGTAAAAATGCGGGACGAAATAATCTATTCCGATGAATTCCTGCCAACGCCGGGCAAGGGAATTGAAGAGGATTACGATACCCTTATCCGTCTGCTGCACAGCTGCCTTAAAGAAAGCGAAAACCGTCTGTCCTCCACCGTTTCGGAAATGACCGACTGCTACACCCTTTGGGCGCACCAGATAAAAACTCCCATTGCCGCTATGGGGCTGATACTCCAGCGCGGGGAATTGTCGGAGGACGACAGCGGCGAGCTGCGTGAGGAACTGGACAGGGTCGAGCATTATGTGCAAATGGCGCTGTGCTTTGTGCGCCTTTCCTCGGAAAGCAGCGATTTTGTAATAAAGGAATACTCCCTTGACGATATTGTAAAGCAAGGAGCGGGGCGGTTTTATTCACAGCTTATCCGCAGGCGTTTGACCCTTTCGGTAAGGGAAACGGGACTGCGGGTCATAACCGATGAAAAATGGCTGGTCTTTGTTATCGAGCAGGTAATGTCCAACGCTGTGAAATACACAAGATCGGGAGGAATAGAGATCTATGCCGAGGGCAGTGTTCTATGCATAAAGGACAGCGGCGGCGGTGTTGCTCCCGAAGATCTGCCGAGAATTTTTGAAAAGGGCTTCACGGGCGAGGGCGGCAGGCTGGACAAAAAAGCCAGCGGCGTGGGGCTGTACTTATGCCAAAAGATATGCTGCAAGCTGAATCATCACATTTGGGCGGAAAACTCTGACGGGGGGCTTATTATAAAAATTTCTCTCGGCAGAGAAACTATAAATTTTGAATAGTGACGCAGTGACAGGAAAATTTTTCCTGTCACCCAATCTTACAAAAATGTAAGGAAAATGTAAGCCAAATCTATGGCGTACATTTTCTTTTTTTGTTATAATGATTACAGAACCCAAAACATAAAGAAAGGAATGGCAAGAAAAATGAACGGAGAACACTCTCCTGCCCATTATCGGGAGGATATGAACAAAATGAATGTACTGGAAGTAAGCAGCGTCAAAAAAATCTACACATCACGGCTGGGAACGAATAAGGTAGAGGCTCTGAAAAATGTGAGCTTCACCGTGCAAAAGGGCGAATATATCGCCATTATGGGCGAGAGCGGCTCGGGAAAGACCACGCTGCTGAACATATTGGCCGCCCTTGACAAGCCCACCTCGGGCAGCGTGCTGCTGGAGGGACGTGAGCTTTCAAAGATAAAGGAGCGGGACATTGCCGCATTCAGACGGGATAATTTAGGCTTTGTATTTCAGGATTTCAACCTGCTGGATACATTCACCGTCAGGGACAATATTCTATTGCCTCTGGTGCTTATGGGCACGCCCGTAAATGAGCTTGAAAAACGTCTGCTGCCCGCCGCAAAGCGTCTGAATGTAGATAAGCTGCTGGACAAATACCCCTATGAGCTTTCGGGAGGACAAAAGCAGCGGACGGCTGCCGCAAGGGCAATAATCACCGAGCCGAAAATGCTTTTGGCGGACGAACCCACAGGTGCGCTGGACTCAAAAGCCTCCGACGAGCTGCTGGAGCTTTTTGCGCAGCTGAACAGAGAGGGACAGACCATACTTATGGTGACCCACTCGGTAAAAGCCGCCAGCCGTGCGGGACGGGTGCTGTTCATCAAGGACGGGGAGGTTTTCCACCAGCTTTACCGCGGCGGCGAGGGCGACAGGGAAATGTACAGAAAAATTTCCGATACCCTGACCGTTATATCATCGGGTGATAAAAATTAAAATGCGAAGCAGCAGCAATATACAGGCATCCTGACGGGAAAATTCCTGCCTCCTGCCTCTAAATCTCCTGCTTTTTGAAAGGATAGAACAAAATGACTTCATTTCTATTATACCCAAGGCTTGCCGTAAGCGGCATTGCCAAAAACCGTCAGACGTATTTTCCATACATTCTTGCCTGCTCGGGAATGATCGCCATGTATTATATCGTGTCGTTTCTCGCAGAGAGCGATATGGTGGCAGAGCTTCGAGGGGGCGAGATAATGCAGGGAATGCTTATCCTCGGCTGCATTATCGTAGTTGCCTTTTCGGCAGCATTCCTTATTTACACAAATTCATTCCTTGTCCGCAGACGGCGGCGGGAATTCGGGCTTTACAATATCCTCGGCATGGGCAAGGGAAATATTGCCCGCATAATGCTGTGGGAAACGGCTGTTATATTTGTTATTTCCGAAATTATCGGGCTGCTTTGCGGAATACTTTTTTCCAAGCTTTCGGAAATGCTGCTGGTAAAAATGCTGGGGGGCGAAAATTCCTACACCTTTGATATCAAAGCGGATTCGATAAAAGGTGCGCTTATCTGCTTCGGGGTCATTTCTCTGATAATTCTGGCAGGGTCGCTTTTCAAAGTCCACCTTGCAAATCCCATTGAGCTTTTACAAAGCAGCAGCAAGGGCGAAAAGCCCCCTCGCACCAATCTCCCCTTTGGGATAATAGGCACGCTGCTGCTGGGGTGCGCTTATTATATGGCTGTTACAGAGGAAAATCCCATTAAATCTATAGGGGTGTTCTTTGTGGCGGTGCTTATGGTCATACTTGCAACATATCTGCTTTTTATGGCAGGGTCGGTGACCGTTTGCAGACTGCTGCAAAAAAATAAGGCTTATTATTATAAGACAAAGCATTTTGTATCGGTTTCGCAAATGAGTTACCGTATGCGCAGGAACGGGGCGGGGCTTGCTTCTATATGCATACTTTCCACCATGGTGCTGGTGACCCTGTCCACTACTACCTGTATGTTCGTGGGCATGGAGGATATGCTCAGAAAAAGGTATCCCCTGGAGATAGCTGTGGAGACCTATTCGGACAATGAGGAATATATAAGCCTTACCCGCAGCATTACCCAAAACGCTTTGACGGAAATGAACGTCACACCTCGGAATGTACTTAATTATAAATTTATCCGTTTGGACTGTTCCTTAAAGAACGATCTGCTGTACCTTTCCTCCGACAACTGGCAGGAAATTATGGGGGACGAGATCCCCGAACTGAAAAATCTCTACCTTATTTCCATTGACGATTACAACAGGGTCATGGGCAAAAATGAAACGGTATCGGACAATGAAGCGATACTGTACGTGGAGGACGGCGATTATAAATACGATTCCCTGAATATTTACGAATACGGGGAAATTGCCGTGAAATACAAAACGGAGGATTTCAAGTCCACGGGCACAAGCGTTATTTTAGGAGTCACGGGGGATATTTACGCATTTGTGAATGAGAATGTTTTTAACGGACTGAATGCCTTGCAGCAGGAACTTTTTAAAGGGCGGGCGTATGATGTTCACGACTATTATGCCTTTGACACAGGGCTTGACAATGAGGAACAGATCGCTCTTGCGGACAAACTTTGGATCGGCATTTCCGAACAAAATCACGACCCGCAGAACCAAAGCGAAAAATATTTTTCCTATCTGATAGAATCGCGGGCGGATAACCGAGGGGACTTTATATCCATATACGGCGGACTGTTCTTTTTGGGAGTGCTGCTGGGGTCGGTGTTTATCTGCGCAGCGGTGCTGATAATGTATTACAAGCAGATCTCCGAGGGGTATGAGGACAGGCAGCGTTTTGAGGTGCTGCAAAAGGTGGGCATGACCGACAAGGAGATAAGGCAAAGCATAAATTCCCAGGTGCTGACGGTTTTCTTCCTGCCTCTTGCTGCGGCGGGAGTTCATACCTGCTTTGCATTCCCGCTGCTTACAAGGCTGCTGGCGCTGTTCGGACTGTATGACATAGGGCTTTTCGCTGCAGTCGCCCTGCTTTGCTTCCTTGCATTCGGGTTGCTGTATACAGCGGTTTATCTGATGACGTCGAGAACGTATTTCAGAATAGTGAAAGGATAAACAGAACTGCTGATCATAGGACTTCCCCCCGTTATAGGCGGGGGAAATACCTACACCTAAAGGTATATGTAAAATTAAATTATTTAAAAGCAATTAAAAAAGTACAGAAGAAAGGTGATAATATGAAAAGCAGATCGCTTCCCTACAACACGGTGCAGCTGCTGTTCGGCGGGATAATAACGCTGCTGATAATACCTACGGGCGGAATGTTCGTGCTGATAAGAGGCGTGTGGAGGGTAATGGACAGGATACTTGAATTTATAGAGAAAAAAGAAAAAAAGAATACAGAGGAAAGAGAAGACGATGAGAAATATGTGCAGGAAATTAATTAAATATGCGGCGGCACTGCTGATGACGATCGGCAGCGTGGGAATGGCTGTGCTGGTATATTACGGGGCGCAGGGATATGTCATGTATAAAAACGCTGTAGGGGAAGTGCCAGTGGAGACCATGTATGCGGCGGTCTATTCGGAGAGGGAGGATTTTGCGGAATCCGAAAATCTGCCCGAATTTTACATACAGGCGGTGATAGCCGCAGAGGACAGACGTTTTTACAGTCACAGCGGCGTTGACCCGACAGCAATGGCAAGAGCGCTCTGGCACGACATTAAGGTAAAAGCTCCCGAGCAGGGCGGCAGCACCATTACCCAGCAGCTGGCTAAAAATTTTTATTACAGCGGTGAAAAGCGGTTGGAGAGGAAGTTTGCGGAGATGTTCACGGCTTTTGAGATCGAGCGGAAATATACCAAAGATGAGATATTTGAGATGTATGTCAACAGCATTTATTTCGGAAGCGGTCATTATGGCGTGACCGAAGCGGCAGCAAGCTATTTTGATAAATCACTTGCCGATCTCTCCGATTATGAATGCGCCATGCTGGCGGGAATCCCAAACGCTCCCTCGGCGTATTCTCCCGACGCCTCTCCGCAGCTGGCAGCAGAGCGGACGGAGCAGATACTGAAGCTTGTCAACGACTGACAAAAACATACACAAAAGCACACACTTCACCCGGTTTACAAGGGCGAAGTGTGTGCTTTTATTTGCTTTTATGCGCCTGACATTTCGTTTCTATTTATGAAAATTCCATAAAATCACCCTGTAAAAATTTACATTACGCTAATAAAATCCTCCATAAAATGTGATATAATTATATTAAAGAAGCAATGAGCACATATCGGTCTTAGTATGTCTGCATTACAAAAATCCCGGTAACACGCTACGATCTCACAGGGCAAAATTTATCATTTCGGGCTGCGGCAGGAAATATGTTTATGCGGTTTTATGCAAAACAATAGGGAGCAGCTGCGCGCTGCCCGATAAACGAGGCGATATAATGGAATATGAACTTAAACGAAGCAACAGGCGCACTCTTTCCCTTTCGGTCGACAAAAACAGCGGAAGCGTAATAGTCCGCGCCCCTTTCGGCACCCCTGCGGACAAGATAGACAGCTTTGTGGAATCAAAGCTTGACTGGCTCAAAAAGCACACGGACGAAGCTGCAAAGCGCGGCACGGCAAGGGGGCGCAGGCTGGCGGAAAATCCCACGGAGCTGCCTTTTTTGGGAGAGATGTGCCCGGTGGATCATGTGAAGCCTTACGGTTATTCCGACGGGTGCTTTCATCTGCCCGAAAATGTGAGTCTGGAAAAGCTTATCCCTTATTTGCGGCGGCTTTACACGGGTATTGCCAAGGAGACCCTTACCACCCGCACTCATCTGCTGGCGGACAGAATGGGGGTCGAGATTTCCACGGTTCGGATAAATTCGGCGAAAACACGCTGGGGAAGCTGTTCCTCGGAGCGTGTGATAAACCTTTCATGGAAGCTTATTGCGGCGGATTCAAGGCTTATTGATTATGTGATAGTTCACGAGCTTTGCCACACGGTCCACATGGATCACAGTCCTGCGTTCTGGGAAACGGTGGAGCAGGTGATCCCCGATTATATGGAGCGCCGTGCGGCGCTGCGGGAGGTTCAGCGGAATCTGAATGAGTTTGGGCTGGACTAAGGTAACGAGTTAAGCAAAGGGTATTTTGCCCAGTTTTTGCGGTTCGTTGATTTAAAATGCAGGGGGTGTCAATGAATGGTAATCAATAAGATCAATAAGAAAAATGCTAAACCTTTGGCCATATCAATCTCGGTTATATTCGTGACTATATTTTTCTTAGGTCACATCTGCAATATAAAAATAGGGGACGAGAGATTTTTTATAATGTGTAAAGAGGTTGAAATATCCAATAATACGGGCTATGATGAAGCGGAATTAAAAAAACTTGCGTATTTTCCGCTTTTGGACGAGGTATGGTATAAAAATTATAACATGAGCGATATAGACTGGATAAGCGGGTTAAATCCAAAGGTGAAAAAATGCCATGTATCGGGCAGTTATAATAAATTTAACATAGAAGCTCTTAATGATACGTCAATAGAATATATTTTCTTTGATCGGCTGAATATTGACGATTTCACCGATGCCCATGATAACAGGACGATCAAAGAGATCATAACTTGGTATTATGACGGCGCAAATCTTAACGGAATAGAAAATTTCAAGGCTTTGGAAAACTTATACCTTGCAAATGCACATAAAATTACAAATTGCGACGCTTTAAAAGAATGCAGCGAATTAAAAGAGGTATCATTGGTTCAATGCGATTTGCTGGAGGATTATTCAAGTTTTCTTGAAATTCCGAAATTAGAGTATTTATGTGTGGACGAAGGCGCATTACGTGAAGAAGAGATAAAAGCTTTGGAGGATAAGGGCGTAAGAATTGCTTTTAACAAATACGAGCCCCAGGGATAGGAAATATAAAATAATCAAGGGGGGATATGCTCATGGCTCACAAAATGATACGCTCGGCGGAGAGGGTCATTGCAAAGCGTTACAACAAGCTGCTGCTGCTGCTTAATATCCCCTCGGTGACTATGGCGGGGGCGCTGACTATTATTTCGCTGCTGATAATAGGGCAAATGGAAGCGCCGCCCGAGCTTTACAGAATGTTTTACGGGGTGCTATATATTACGCTGCTTTATGCGTTTACGGTGACGGCTGTTGTGACGGCAAAGATGAACCGCAGTTTACGGGGGCACGGCAAATACAGCTACATTGAGATTTTAGGGGAGCAGATGATCGTTTCGGAGTATGTTTCCTCGGCAAGAAATGAGGGGGAGCTTATAGATTACAAACGGATTTGGGTAGTGTCTTTGGCGGATGTGGAGCAGGTGACCTGCACGGAGCGGAAGATAATCATCAAAGCAAAGGCACGGTTTATGGAGGACAGGGCGGACTGGCTCTGCTATGATGACGACGGGCAGGGGCATGCGGAATTCGATCACTGGTATTTCAACACGGGGGGAAAACAGGTGGATTCGGTGGAGATAAGGGACAATTATTTCTATGCCGAGGCGGCGGCAAGGCGGATAATTTTCTGCTCGGAGCGGCAGAAGGTCCGTGAGATGAGGCGGGAGGAATTCCGTCGGAGAATGATCGAGGTTGCGGAGCGAAACAAGTCCGTTAAGGGCAGGCGGAAGAAAAAAGAACGGGTATTCAGGGGATATGATATTGACAGGAATTTCTAACTCTCAAACGCCGCCGGGCTTTCTTCCCCTCACACGCCGGGGAAACGGCTTTGCTCCCTCTCAAATGCCGAGGGAGTGGCTTTGTTCCTCTCACACGCCGAGGAATGGGCTTTGCTCCCTCTCACTCGCCGTGGGATTGGCTTTTGTGTTGTTGAAATGCGTTCATTTGTTGGCAAATGTG
>CAMWLD010000077.1 GCA_947175005.1 uncultured Ruminococcus sp.
CCCTATGCTTGTAACACCCTCCGATAAAGTTACATCTGTAAGCGCCGCGCATTCTTCAAAAGCGCGGAATCCCATACTTGTAACGCTGCCCGGAATAGTTATGCTTGTTAAAGAAGTGCAGCCGGAAAAGGCTTGTTCTCCTATGCTTGTAACGCCCTCGGGGATAGTTACGCTTGTTAAACCTGTACAGCGGTAAAAAGTACGGCTCTCTATGCTTGTAACTCCCTCGGGGATAGCTATGCTTTTTAATCCCCTGCACTCGGCAAAGGCTTTCTCGCCTATACTTTTAACGCTGTCGGGAATGGTTATGTTTCTAAGCGTTCTGCATTTGCCGAAAGCCGATTTTCCTATACCCGTAACAGCTTTCCCGTCTATCTCCGACGGTATTTTAATTCCGCTCCTGCTGCCGTTATATTTTGTAAGGGTAACGCTTCCGTCGTCGTTGACTTCATAGCTGAAATCCTTTGCCGGGTCTGTTTTCGCCGCTGCGGTTATACCGAAAAGCGGTTCGCCGTTGATCTTCGGGACAGCCGTCACCATTCCCAGCGCCACCGCAAATGAGGCGGCAACGGCTATCCTTTTCAAAAGCTTGCTTTTCAAAACAATTCCTCCTTAAAATGCTGTCATGAAATTTCATCTTTAAACCGGGCTTTTAAATATTTCATTCTGCACCTCGATACATTGCTCAATGCAGGAAACAATAAATATCACAAGTTCACTGCTTCTTCTGCCTCTGATTGCGGGAATGTTCCGATTCTTCAGCTCCGCAAACGGTGCAGATTCCCTCTGCATAATCGTGACCCGCAGCGTTTTGGGGATATTCACAAATATATTTGAAAGGTATTTTTTCACTATAAGCAAAACGTTTCGCAGCCGTGCCGCTGCAGCCGTAAATTGTAAGCCCGCTGCAGTCGTAAAATGCATTGCTCCATATGTATGTAACGCTTTTGGGAATGACTATGCTTGTTAAAGCGGTACAGCCCGAAAAAGTATGGACGTCTATTCTTGTAACACCCTCGGGGATAGTTATACTTGTTAAACCTGTGCAGCCCTTGAAAGCATAATCTTCTATTCTTGTTACACTGCCAGGTAACGTTATTCCTGCAAGGCTGCTGCAATCGCGAAAAACAAAGCTGTTAATTCTTGTAACTCCGTCCGGTATAACTGCACTTTCAAGGCCGGTGCAGCCACTGAAAGCGCACCTTTCTATGCTTGTGACGCCTTTCGGGATATTTATGCTTTTTAAACCTGTACAGTCTTTAAATGCGCTGTCTCCTATGCTTGTGACGCTGTCTGGGATCACTGCGCTTTCAAGGGCTGTGCAGTGGAAAAAAGTATATTCATCTATGAGCTCAATGCCCTGCGGAATGACTATCTCCTTTAAGCCCCCGCAGCGGGAAAAAGCGCCCGCCCCTATACTTGTAACACTTTCGGGAATTGTTATGTCCGAAAGCCCTGTGCATTCCGAAAAAGCGCCTGCCCCTATACCTGTGACACTTTCCGGGATCGTTATATCCGAAAGTCCTGTGCAGCCCGAAAAAGCGCCGCAGCCTATTTCCGCAACACTGCCCGGGATAATGATTTCTCCCTGCTTTGCGCCCGGGCAGGCGATCAGCTTCGTCATATCTTTAGTATACAGCAAGCCGTCAACAAATGTATAGTGCCCATTGCCCTTGCCCACTTTTATCTCGGTAAGACTGCCGCAGCCGGCAAAGAGGTTATTGCCGACAGAAGCAACGCTGTCCGGAAGGGTTATTTCCGTTAAGCTCTCACACCCCGAAAAAGCATAATTTCCTATACTTGCAACACCCTCGGGGATAGTTATACTTGTTAAACCCGTGCAGCCTCTGAAAGCATAATCGTCTATTTCTGTAACACCCTCCGGGATCGCTATATCTGTTAAACCTGTGCAGTCTTCAAAAAGCCCCGCTCCTATGCCTGAAACGCTGCCCGGTATCACTATGCTTTTTAAGCCCTTGCAGCCTGAAAAAGCATAATTCCCTATGCTTGTAACATTGCCCGGAAGATCTATTTCCGAAAGGTCTGTGCAGACAATAAAAGCAAAATGCCCTATGCTTGTGAGACTGTCGGGAAGCTTTACGCTTGTTAAATTGCTGCACCCGCAAAAAGCACGGTCTCCTATGCTTGTAACGCCCTCCTGCATTGTCACGCTTGTTAAACCCTCGCAGCCGCAAAAAGCGTATTCTCCTATGCCCAAAACACTGCCCGGAATCGTTATGCTTTTTAAAGCGGTGCAGTTTTCAAAAGCTTCCTCCCCAATGCTTGCAACACCGTCCGATAAAGTTACATCTGTAAGCGCAGTGCAGCCCGAAAAAGCTTCCTCTCCAATGCTTGTAACGCTGCTCGGAATTGTTATGCTTTTTAAAGAGGTGCAGTTAGAAAAGGCATTATCTCCTATACTTGTAACACCCTCGGGAATTGTTATGCTTTTTAAAGAGCTGCAGCCGTAAAAAGCATGGTCTCCTATGCTTGTAACGCTGTCGGGAAGCGTTATGTTTGTTAAAGATCTGCAGCAATAAAAAGTGCTTTGCTCTATGCTTGCAACACCCTTAGGAATTTTTACGCTTTTTAAAGAGGTGCAGCCTGAAAAAGCCTCCTCGCCTATGCTTTTAACACTGTCGGGCAATGTTATTCTCTTTATATCCCTGCATTTTTCGAAAGCTGAATCTCCTATATCCGTAACAACTTTCCCGCCTATCTCCGACGGAATTTCAATATTCCCGCCAATGCCGTTATTATATTTTGTAACGGTAACGCTCTCACTGTCATTGGCTTTATAGCTGTAATACCTTACCGTATCCGTTTCCGCCGCTGCATTAAGCCCGAAAAGCGGGTCTCCGTTTATCTTCGCAGAAGCCATTCCCAGCGCCACCGCAAAGGAGGCAGCAACGGCTATCCTTTTCAAAAGCTTGCTTTTCAAAAAAACTCCTCCTTAAAATACGGTCTGCGGTCTGACAAGTTCACTGACTCTTCTTGCCTCCTGCCTCCGGATCTCTTGTTTCCAGCACGCATACCGCATGGGCGGCGATTCCCTCGCAAGCACCCGTAAAGCCTAGCTTTTCCTCGGTGGTCGCCTTAACGGAAACAGCGGAAATGTCCACGCCGCAGGCCTCGGCAATGTTGCGGCGCATACTGCCTATGTAATTCGACATATGAGGCCGCTCGGCAATTACCGTGCTGTCGATATTCCCTATTTTATAGCCCTTTTCGCCTATTATTTGGGTGACCTTTTTCAGAAGCTCTATGCTGTCCGCACCCTCATAGGCGGGGTCGTTGTCGGGGAAATGCTGCCCTATATCGCCCAGCGCACAAGCGCCAAGCATTGCGTCCATTATGGCATGGGCGAGAACATCAGCGTCCGAATGCCCCCAAAGCCCGAAGCTGTAGGGAATATGCGCCCCTCCGATTATCAGCTTACGCTCGGGCACAAGGCGGTGTACATCATAGCCGTGACCTATTCTTATCATATTGATTCGCTCCTTCCGCAAGAGGCAAGAGATTCAGAGGCAAGAGGCAAGAAGTGTTAGTTGTCGGGTCTCCTGCTCTCTGTCAGACTTGCGTATTTACTTGGATTTTATTTTGGTTTTAGTTAAGCTTTGCAGGGGTTGTTATATGTAATTTGCATTTTGCAATGCATATTCCATTGTCAACCGTTTTGCGGCTTAGCTTGAGTAAGCAGCAGTTCGGCAATTTGAAGATCTTCGGGGGTGGTTATTTTTATGTTGAGATAATCCGAGGGGGTCATTGCGACCCGCACGCCCACTGCCTCCGCCATTTGGCAGTCGTCGGTGAAGTCAAGCTCGTGTTCCTCGGCAAAATTCACGCCGTCAAAATAGATCTTCTTTTTGAAAATCTGGGGGGTCTGGGCGATATAAAGCCTGCGCCTGTCGGGGGTGTCGGTGATAAGCCCGTCCCGGACCTCCTTGATAGTGTCCTTTACGGGCACGCCGAGGACCGCACCGCCGAATATGCCTGCGTCCTTTATGCACTGCTTTATATACTCCCCTTTTACCAGCGGGCGTGCGCCGTCGTGGACGGCTATCAGCTCGGTTTCACGGGAAGCTTGCCGCAGACCGTTTACCACCGACTGCTGGCGTGTTTTGCCTCCGGGCACGCAGCAGGCAAATTTGGATATACCGTAGTCATGGGCGATCTTCTCAATCTCCGCAAGCTCCTCTTCCCTTGCGGTAACGATTATTTCCATTACCTCGGGAAGCTCATTGAAAACCCGCATGGAATGAGCGATCACGGGCATTCCCCCGATCATGCTCATGAGCTTGTTTATCCCTTTCATTCGCTCCCCCGAGCCTCCTGCGGCTATTATCACCGACACGCTGTTTGGTTTGTTCATGACTTTCACCCTCAAATATAAAATTTATGTATCGAAAAAGTTAATTTTTATTTAATGGACGTGCAATTTGCTCTGCCGCATTAAAAACGTCCTCTTGAATGTCCGCCGGAACGGTGGCCGCCGGAATGATGTCCTCCAGAACTGCGTCCGCCCGAATGGTGGCCGCCTCCGGAACGATGGCCATTGTTGTTTGACTGTATCCTCACCCGTGAAACGCTGGTGTAAAGGTACACATCACGGCTTACGGTCACTTTGAAGCTGCCGTTTTTAACGTAATTTCCTGCGGTGATCTCGGGACGGGTGGTTTTCATGCCTTGCTTCATGCAAAAGACTATTATCAGCGCGATAAACGCGGATACGATGAGGGTGGAGAAGCTTAAAGTCAAGCGTACCGAAATATTCCCCGAATAGTCTTCGTTATTCAGTGCAGCTTTTTCGACGCGCTTGCCGAATTCGGAAAATGCGCCGTAATAATCCCCCTCCGAAAGATAGGACCGGAGATCGTCGGCAAGTCGGTTAAGCTCCCTGTCGGACATGATTCGTTCATACATTTCCCCGAAAGCATAGATGTCATATTCACGGTCGTTTATGGACACAAGATAGAGTATGCCGCTGCCGTCGGAATCGGTGTTTATGCCGTCGGCTGCCCTTTGGCTATACTCGCTTACGCTGTTGCCTCCGAGGCTTTTTACGGTGTAGACAATTATGTCGTGGCCGCAGTTTTCCGAGGCTTTGCGCAGCTGTTCTTCAATGCGGGATTCCTCACGGTCGGTTAGAAGATCGCCGTAATCGTAAACCTTTTTCTCGGTATATGCGTTGACATTTACTGATAACATCGGCGATAAAATCATAGCCGTGAAAGTTGCCGTAAAGGCTATAAGAATGAGAAATGCCCGTGATATTTTGTGCAGAATTGATTTTGCGTTATGCGCATTATGCATTTGAATACCCCCTTTAACCGAAATAATTCATAAGCAGAGTCAGTATAACAGTGAGCGCCGCTGTTATCCCTGCGAAAAAGCCCCAGAACTTAGCCCACGAAATGGGCAGCTCGCCTACAAACTTACCTGTCTGGCCGTTCATGGCAAAGGTATAGCTTTTGCCGTTGTAGTTTACGGTCATAAGCCACATGGGCAGCAGGGCATAGGCTATTTTTCCGTTTGCCACGCTGATAAACTGCTGCTGGGGACGCACGCCCGTATACCCCCGGCAGGTATTGGCAAGGGCGGATGTAATGCTCTGACGGATACGTTCGTCGGCTCTGGGTCGGCAGGTTTCCTGGGGGACATCGTATCTGTCCGCCAAAAAGCCCGATAAATAGGCTTTTGCAAAGGGAGCTGCGCCGTGCATATCAAAAGGCTCGACTGCCTCGGTGACCTCCGCTCCCAGCTTTGAAGTGCCGTCCACGGGGACGTGCTCAAAGTCCATTACACCCTCGCGGTAGAGCATAAAATGCTGGGTGCGGGTGACGTTATAATCCCCCTCGCGGCGGGTATGGACCCGCTCGGCACGAAAACGCACACGCCCTTTCACCCCTGCGTCGAAAAGCCAGTAGGGCACATACAATCCCTCGACACTGTCTATCCTGCCGCTGCTTAGAAAGCCGCTCGGCAGCAGAGGTTTGCCCTTGCAGAATTCCTTGAATTTCGCCACTGCCGCGTCCTTTTCCACCTTGAAAGGGATTATGTAATCGGGGCGCAGCATTCCCTCCAGGCGGTCGCTCATGACTACGGTATTTCCGCAGTAGGGGCAGAAGGAGGCGGCAAGGGTCCTGTCCCCTGTGATCTGCGCTCCGCAGGAGGAACAGCTGTAGGTACAGGTGCTGCCGTCGTTTTCCATGGTCTGCGGATTTGCGTGCTGCCAGTTTATGTTCTCACCGGCTGCGTCGGACTCTGCCGCTTCTGCCATTGCTTCGACTGCCTCCGCTTCAAATTCCGTGCCGCAATATTCGCATTTCAGGCTGCCGCTGCCGGGAGAATACCGCAGGTCTGCTCCGCAGCAGGCGCATTTGAAAGATGTTGTCATTTTTTATAACCACCTTGTAAAATTAATTAATAATTAATAGTTAATAATTAATAATGATTTTATGAATATTTTGTATCATTTGAATGCTGATCTGCTTGATTTGACGGTCACTGCGGCTTGCCGATATAATGCTGTAACTGTTTTTTATGCTCTATTTTGTAGTTTAACATATTTTCGGCAAAATGTCAAATGGAAGCAGGAATTTTAAGAGGCAGGAGGCAGGATCGTTTTTGCAATGTATTGCTAATGGGGACGGTATAATATTTGCATTGCTTAGTGCAAGGTACATATATTTGGGGTATTTATTTGTGCAAATCGGAAAATTTGTGTTAATGAAAAATTTTATTGCTTAAAGCTATTGACAAATTTAAGAAGTTATGATATAATTATTGCAGTGGGCATTTAAAAATATTATAATGCTTTGTGTAGTATAGTAATTGGTGCTGCTTGGAGTTATCGGCGGGGGTGTAAATGTGTGATTCTCGGTTTTGGAATGCGGAATTCAGGCGCGGTAATACGGCACTTTTCCTGTAAAGTTGCATTGGCGGCAATGAAGCGGGACAGCAAGATTGCAACGCTGTAATGCTGTGATTTGACATATGGCTGCATGGTATTTTGAGACGGTGGAAAAATTGTTGGGGCTTTTTTGTCTGCGTCCAAAATAATCGGGGTTATTTTCGGTTTTTTTATTGAAAAAGTCATTGAAATTTTTTTTCATTTGTGATATAATTATATAAAGTATGCTCGCAGTGAGATTGAATTGCACTGCGCTTTGGTTAAATTTGGAAATTATGATAATTATAAAAGGCTGTACTGCTTGCTTTTCGGATAAACCGAGCAGAGGCTGTCGGTGTTTTGGTCGGCAGCGGCGGCAGGTTCTGTGCGCAGAGCACCGGAATATAAAATATTCCGAATATAAAAATTCCGAATATAAAAAATTTTGAAAGGATCGCAAAATGGATAAAAAAGAAACACCCGTTATTTATTTTTCCGTGGGAGGCAGCAACAGCTTTCACAAGCTGGAACTGTCACGGTCTTTGCTGCGTTTTGCGGAGTTTGATTTTACATATTTTTGGGAGCAGTGCATTGAAACGGGGCGAAATGCAAGAAAGACGGGACGTATTTCCCAGAATTTAGAGGCTATTGCGTTAGGCTCGGCGGCTAAGTGTCATCCGTATGTGGAGGCGTGCCTGGGGACGGAATTTGACGGTTTGGTGACGGACTGCATTATTGCTTACATATGCCATTCGGAGGGGATAGGCCCGGAAGAACTGTGGGGGCGGTGCATTTCCCCGAAAAGCCTTTATGAGCGGGAAATTTTCAACCGCATTTCCGAATACAAGACGGGACGGGCTATAAATCAATGGATAAACATTGTGCGTATGCAGGAATATGCCCGCTCGAAGATGAAATTTATTTACGAGACCGAGTCTAATATTATGCTGCCGCCCTGCGACTATCGGGCGAGGCGGGAATATTTTGATCTGGCTTTTGCGGTGGCTGCCAATGAGACGGGCTGCGATATGCGGCAGATGCCGTCGGTAAAGAAATACTCGCCCTCTTCTCTGCCCGACTGCGTTTTTATGATGGGGAGGGTGTCAAAGGCTATTTACAAGCGGCTTTCGGAGGTTCTGGCGGACGCTCCCGTAATCAGGGACAAGAATCTGAACGACCACAACCGCGACAGCACGGCGCTGGACGCTTTCAGCTATGTTAAGGATATGCCGAGACCCGAGACCATTGACATGAACCTTGCTATGGAAAACATTACTGCGCTGCCCGAGACGGTTTATCTGCCCGACAGCTTCAAGGCGGTCATTGATCTTGAGTTCACGTGTATGTATGAAGAGGGGATCTATCTTTCAAAGTGCCCGCGGTGCGGAAGATTTTTCAGACGTGACCCGGAGGAAAAATCTCCTTACTGCAACAGGATAAATTCCAGCGGAATGACCTGTGCGGAGCAGGTTGAAGAAGAGCTGGGAATAGCCTCTATGAAGCACCCGAGAGTGACCGGCAAGGCTGTTTCCGCAGAGGAAAAGGCAAGTGAGGCGGAGGCTCTCACGGAAGAGACCCGGGATATTGAAGAGCGTGTGACGGCGGTGGGTGACAAAAAGGAGAATGAGCAGGGCAAGGGCGCGGACGGAACGGATAATGCAAATGCAGTTGCTGCAAATGCAGCGGCAGAAAAGGCGGAGGAACCGTCCGAGAAAAAGGTTGATTCCGAAACCGCTCGGAAGCCTGTGCAGACGGGCAGGGAAATGCCAAAGGAGATCGAAAAGCGCT
>CAMWLD010000078.1 GCA_947175005.1 uncultured Ruminococcus sp.
CAGGTGCTCCGCCCCTGGACCCCGCCAAAGGCTCCGCCCTTGGAACCCGAGTGGAGTGTGTGCTCTTGAAATGCTCTTACGTTTATGTGTTCGATAACTTTAATGAAAAATTCGGAGGGAAAAAATGAACATCTTCGACCGCTACGCCCCTTTTATTCAGGACTTCATATACCGAAACGGCTGGGAAAATCTGCGCGCCATACAGGCTGCTGCGGGAGACGGCGTATTCAACACGGACGACAACATTCTCCTGTGCGCTTCCACTGCCTCGGGTAAAACAGAGGCGGCGTTTTTTCCCATACTCACACTCTTTTCCGAGGATATGCCAAGGTCGGTGGGGGCTATTTATATAGGCCCTTTAAAGGCGCTTATAAACGACCAGTTCATTCGCTTGACCGACCTGTGCGAGGAAGCTGACATTCCCATTTGGCACTGGCACGGCGACGTTTCCCAGACCCACAAATCAAAGCTGCTCAAAAATCCCTCAGGCATTCTCCAGATAACCCCCGAATCACTGGAGGCGCTGCTTATGCACAAGCACGCCGCCATATCAAAGCTTTTCGGCGATCTTCGTTTTATTGTTATAGACGAGGTGCATTCCCTTATGCGGGGAGACAGAGGCGGGCAGACTATGTGCCTTATTGAGCGGCTTTCGCAAATGGCGGGAGTGAACCCAAGGCGTATCGGCCTTTCCGCCACTATCGGAGACATAGAGGGCACGGGGAAATTTCTCTCCCAAGGTACGGGACGGAAAACCTTTATTCCGAAGATTGAGGCAAAGGGCGCAAAATGGCGGCTTTCCATGGAGCATTTTTTTGTGTCGGATATTCAGGCGGCTGAGGGAAAGGATATTGAAGCTCTCCCCGAGCTTGCCCCTGCCACGGACAAAGCCCCCGATGCTGCCGACCCTGCAATGGGGTATATTTTTGAGCACACCAAGGGGAAAAAGTGCCTTATTTTCGTGAACTCCCGTGAGGAATGCGAGGCGGTTACCACCTCCCTGCGCTCCTACTGCGAGGCTAAGGGAGAGCGGGACAGATTTCTCATTCATCACGGCAATCTTTCCGCCTCCTATCGTGAGACTGCCGAGGAAGCTATGAAGGACGATGAGCAGTACATGACCACTGTCACCACCGCCACTTTGGAGCTTGGCATTGATATAGGGCGGCTGGAGCGTGCGTTTCAGATAGACGCGCCCTTTATGGTATCCTCATTTTTGCAGCGCATGGGCAGAACGGGCAGACGTGAGCTGCCCCCCGAAATGTGGTTCGTTATGCGGGAGGACGCCCCCGAGCCGAGGGCAATGCTCCCAGAGACCGTTCCCTGGAAGCTTTTGCAGGGGATAGCGCTGGTACAGGTCTATCTGGAAGAGAAGTGGGTAGAGCCGCCGAATCTTTCACGGCTGCCCTACAGTCTTTTGTATCATCAGACCATGAGCACTCTTGCCTCCTGCGGGGAATTGTCTCCTGCCGCCCTTGCTTCACGGGTGCTGACCCTCAGCTATTTCAACCGCATTTCACAAGAGGATTACAAATTCATGCTGCGGCATCTGATCGAAAAGGAGCATATTCAGAGAACGGAGACAGGCGGGCTTATTGTGGGGCTTGCGGGAGAGAGACTTACCAATTCATTCAAGTTTTATGCTGTGTTCAAGGAAAACGAGGAATACACCGTCCGCTGCCGGTCCCACGAGCTGGGTACTATAGTTATGCCGCCGCCGCCCGGAGAAAAAATAGCCATAGCGGGGCACGTATGGGTAGTTGAGGAAGTCGATCACAAGCGGCACACGGTCTACTGCGAGGAGGTCAAGGGCAAAGTTCCCGCTTATTTCGGGGACTGTCCCGGAGACATCAACACAAAGATACTGGAGCGAATGAAAGGGGTACTGAGCGAAGAAAAGGTTTATCCCTATCTTATGAAAAATGCAGTGGCCAGACTGGACACGGCGCGGCACAGCGCCGCAAATTCGGGGATACTCACCGAGCCGCTCATTTGCCTCGGGGGGAATATGTGGTGCTTGTTCCCATGGTTGGGGTCATATGCTTTTCTTGCTATGGAGCGTTTCCTGAAAATACGCTGCGGGGAGGCGCTGGGAATAAGGGGACTTTCTCCTTCAAGACCTTACTTTATTCAGTTTAAGATGAACGCTTCCCGTGAGGATTTTTTCCGAATAGTCCGTGAGGAAGCGGAAAAGCCCATTGACCCTATGGAGCTTGTTTACCCCAAGGAAGTGCCCTTGTTTGAAAAATATGACGAGTATCTGCCTGTGGAGCTTATCAAAAAGGGCTTCGCTTACGGGGTGCTGGATATTGAGGGTATGCTCGGGAGAATACGGAGCTGGGAGAATTATTGAATGAAGTAAAATTCCGAAAATTTCTCCCCGAAAAATTTTCCATATCCCTTGACATTTAGCAAACAAGGTGGTAAACTTAAATATAGGAAATAATAGGCAAGGTATACTAACCGCTATGGCAAAATAGCCATGAGCCGTCCCTAAAAATTTGCACATATGATTTTTAGGGACGGCGAATGCCTATTTTGCAGCAGCGGTTTGTATAAAATGCCTTGCAAAAAAGGAAGGTATATAAAAATGTCAGCTGAATTTATTGTTGAGACCTCCGCACGCCATGTGCACGTAACACAGGAGGCGTTGGAAATTCTCTTCGGCAAGGGAGCAACTCTTACCAAGAAAAAAGATCTTTCCCAGCCCGGGCAGTACGCTTCGGAGGAAAGAGTCGAGGTGGTAGGCCCTAAGAAGAGCCTTATGAACGTTTCTATTTTAGGCCCTGTAAGAAATGCCTGTCAGGTTGAGCTTTCCGCTACGGACGCACGTTCTATCGGCATTGCCGCACCTGTTCGCGAGAGCGGCGACATTGCAGGCTCGGGCGCGTGCAAGCTGGTAGGCCCTGCGGGCGAGGTTGAACTTCAGGAGGGCGTTATCGTTGCAAAGAGGCACATTCACCTGACCCCTGCGGACGCAGATGAACTGGGCGTAAAGGACAAGGATGTTGTTTGGGTAAAGCTGGACACCGACGGAAGAAAGGCTATTCTCGGTGATGTGGTTTGCCGTGTTTCCGACAAGTTCGCCCGCGCTATGCACATTGACACAGACGAGTCCAATGCGGTTTCCGCAGGCGGCAAGCTTATGGGAACTATTTACAAGATGTAAAAAAGATACTTATATTTTTACGGCTGTTGCAAGCTTTGCTGCAACAGCCTTTTCGTTGTCAGATGCAGGAAATGCTTTCACCGATTTGTCCATATTCATTCGCATTATAGAAAAGGACGGTAAGCTGCATTTTAGTGTGCATGGCACTTTGCATGGCACTTAAAGATGTTACAGCAAATTCGCAGAATGTTCATTTTTATATAGTATAATAAAATATGTCGATTGCCGATCATTTACAAAACACGGGCAGGGCGAATTTACCTTGAAAGGACAGAAAAACAAATGAAGATAGTTGCGGTAGGCCTGGGTCTTATAGGAGGCTCTTTGTGCAAGGCTATAAAAAAACACACCAATCATTTGGTGGGCGGGATAGATATTGACAGAAAGACCGTTAAAATGGCGCTTTCCCAGAATGCCATAGATTACGAGGCAAAGGACGTTTCCGAGGCGGATATTACTATAGTATCCCTTTTCCCTCCCACAATAATCAGCTTTATAAAGGAAAATGCCGACCTTTTTAAAGAGGGCAGCATTGTGATTGATACGGGCGGTATCAAAAAGGCTATCGTTGACGAGGTAACAGACCTGCTGGCAGAGAGAGGAGTTACCTTTATAGGGGTGCACCCTATGGCGGGGCGCGAATTTTCGGGCTTTGAATATTCTCTGGACAACCTTTTTGACGAGGCAAGCTTTATTATGACCCCCACGGAATCCACCCCCAAGGAGGAGATACACATTATCGAGGACCTGGCGCACGCCATACATTTCAAGAATGTGGTGACCGCCACTCCCGAGGAGCACGACACTATAATCGCCTTTACCAGCCAGCTTGCCCACGTGGTCTCAAACGCCTACATCAAAAGCCCTACCCACAACAGGCAAATGGGCTTTTCCGCAGGAAGCTATCAGGACCTTACCCGTGTGGCAAAGCTGAACGAGGATATGTGGACGCCGCTTTTTATAATGAATAAAGACCCTCTTTGCTTTGAGATAGATTTTATTATCGAACGCCTTACAGAGTACCGCAATGCTATTCAAAGCGAGGATCATGAGACCCTGCGGGCGCTTCTCCGCGAGGGAAGGATATTGAAGGAATCAAACGAGAGCAAGTAATACTAATCACCATTTGAATTATAGACAAGAAATCGCCGCAAAAGCTTAAATATATGTGGTTTTGCGGCGAGAGATTGTATATAATTCAATGAGTGATTAGTATAAGGTCACTCCGAGGCTGCTTCGTCCTCGTCGGCAGTTCTTATTTCCCTGCCCATGACCGATATTATTGTTTCGTCGCCCCGCTTTTCTATTTCAAAAAGGGAAATGCGGTCGGCGTTCATAACGTTGTGGCAGTTCACGCTGACTATTGCCGCCCCCGTAACAAGGGCTGCCGCCGCAAATATGAATATTAACGTTATGAGCAGGTAATACCTTATTTTACGCAGAAGTTTTTTTGTGGATATCCTCATTTTTACCGTCCCCTTTGCAGACTTACCCGGCAGTTTCTATTAGCGCGTCCGCTATGCCCTTCGCGGCAAGCTCGCCCGCATATACCGCCTCGTCAATGCTGTTGGCATGACCGCCCACCTCTATAAGAAGCGAGCCTGTGGTCATATCCTGATTGTATTTTCGGTAATCGAAAAGCACGGGGCGGGTAAGCCCGGGGCTGTTCGATTCTATGTACTGCTCAAAAAGAGAGGCGGTGCGCAGGTTTTTCATGCAGTCGGGCATATCCATAGTGCCGTCGTCGCAGCCGCAGATTATCATTATCTGGGCTGCATTTTTGCCGTCTATGCTGACATAGGGAGCTACTCTTGTGCCGTCCGCCCGCTCTATGGCGTCGCGGTGAACGTCCAGCACTACTTTTATAGAGGGATTTTCCCGAAGTATTTTTGCAACGGTTTCACGGCTGCGGTCGTATGAGCCGTTATATGAGGGGTAATCGTGAACGGTCTCATCATGAATGGTATTTATGCCGTTTTCATTAAGCACCTTTGCCATTGCCCTGCCCACGGCGGTCATATTCATATCGCTGTCGGTGGTGCGGGCGAGAAAGTCGCTGTCATAAAAAGACCGCTCCGATCTCTCGTAGGTCTCGGTGGTGTGGGTATGCATTATCAGGACTTGGGGCAGCGGGGAGTTCAGCTCGATCGAAAAATCGGGAGCGATACTGCATTCCGCCAGCACTTCATTATTGGAAAGAGCGGTAACATTCCGCAGCTGCCCTGCAATGGGCAGATTGATATAATTTTCCCCCGTGTAGGCAGGGTAGGATTGCCTGAGAATATCTCCCCCTGCCTCGTCCCCGCAGGAGGTATAGGGGAGGGGGGAGGCGTTACCGGAGGCTGCGGGCAGGGGACTGTCGTGCACATCTCCCTCCTCGTCCGAGGAGGATGGCATTCGCCGCACTCCCTTTGACAATATCCCGCTGTCGTCGCCGGTCAATGTCAGCATGTTTGGCACGCCGCCGGTCACGGGATTAGTATTGCCGCTATTTTGGGAAATATTCTCATTATTTTCAAAAAGTCCTCCCAATCCCTCAAGCTTCTGCTTTGCGGCCGAAAGCATATCGGTAAAGCTCCAAAGCTCCGCTCTTGCCGCACCGAGACTGAACACTCCCATGGCTTGTCCCATTTTATCGGAAAGGGAAGTGAAGATATTTTTCATAATATTTTCGGGGGAGGCTTCCGGGCTGTTTTCGGTGAGATTTTTGGGAATGTCCTCTGTTATATTTTCGGGAATATCCGTATTATCGCGGCTTTGCTCATTGCTGTCCGTTTCTGCCGCGGGAGGGACTTCGGAAATATTGCCGTCCCGTGAAATATCGGCCGTAAACATTGCCAGCGCCGCCAAGCCCCCGAATATCAGCGCACGGATAAATATGGGGCGCTCGTCCTTTTTGCGGGTGCTGTGTGAGATGCGTGAAGTATCGGGTTCTTCGGCGTGGTATATACGGGAGGTCTCCGCGGGCAATGGCAATGTAGTCATTGCCTGCAATGCAGACGTTGTCGGCAATGCCGGCACAGCGTACAGGGCAGTTTCGGCATTCGTTTCGGCAGCCGTGTCATTTATTCGGTTTTCATTCATATTGCTTGTCCCCTTTTTTAAAATTGATCTAAGGGATTTTTTTATTCCCGATTAATTTTATGATATTGCCCCCGAAAAAAGAACAGGCAGCAATGGTTTTAGTGAGCTAAAGCTCACTAAAACCCCGAAAACGCCTTTCGGAAAATTTTATCGAAAAACGCCTACTGTCTAAATGCACAAAAGATTTTGGGCTTTTTACAAAATTCGCCAAAAAATGATTGCAATATATACAAATAATGGGCTGATTTTCTTATGTAAAATTGTGCAATCAAACAAAAGTCTTGGCAAAAAAGACGGAATTACCCGAAAACGGTTGATTTTTTCTGTGGATGCGGTATAATTATTACAGGATGTAACCGTTTTGTAACCTTTTACATCAAAAAAACATTGCCCGATTTGTGTATTTAGCATATATTTTCCTTTGAAAATTTGATTTACGGGGAATGATAACGGTTACATTGGGGTGAATTCCTGAAAAATCTTGCAAAATCACTTCTAATCGGTAACAAATATTTACAATTCGGTTACAATGCGATTTTTACAATTCACTTAAATTTTGATTATTAAACCTTAAATGCATTTGCGAAAAATTTCGGAAAATTTTCCGGGAAGGAGAGACCCTTAAATGGCAGGACATAAGAGTATACCCGCTTGCTTTGTGTGCAGCATAGAGAGCGTAGGACGGCTGGTCTGCGAGAGCGCAAGACTTACCGTTAAAAGCGTATTTATGGCTGCCTGCCGCGCCTATGGGCGTGTGAAAAAGTCGGTAGCTCCCGCAGCAAAGGATATTTCCCTGTTTTTGTGCAGGACTGCTTTAACGCCTGTAAGGCTTGTTGTTACCGCAGGCAGGACGGTTTGCGGAGCGGCGGACAGGTTCGGAAAGCGCCGTGCGGCTTCGGGTACGGGCAGAGCTGTGACCTTGGGCTTGCAGGATATTATGCTGTGGTTCAAAAAGCGCGGCGGCCTTTTGAATGCGGTCGTTAATGTATTGTTCCCTGCTGTTTCCATTGCGGCGCTGGTGGTCATTGTCAATAACACTCTTGCTACGGATTACGGCGTTGAGGTGGAATATGACGGCGAGAAAATAGGCGTTGTCAGCGGCGAGGAGGTACTGGGCGAGGCGCAGCTGGTGGTGGCTGACCGTGTAAGGTATTACGATACTCACGGGGACTGCTATGTTACCGCTGCTTTGGCGATCACTCCCTTGACCTCGGACGCAAGCGTGATAGACGAGGCGGCTCTTGCCAAGGAAATGGAGAACCGCATTTCCCAGAAATATGACGAGATAGTTCCCGAAGAGACTGCAGAAGCAGTGCCAGAGGAGGATCCGAACGTTTACGGCGATAAGGTAAAGGCGTTTGCCGTAAGAGTTGACGGTGAATTTGTGGGGGCTGTGGAAAGCTTTGATAAGATAGACAGCGCATTGCAGGATATAATCGAGCCTTACGACACCGGCGAATATACGGAAATAGGCTTTGATAAGGATATAGAGTACGACCTGGAGGAATATGTCGATCCCGGGGACATTGTTCCCGTGGAAAAGATCATCGGAATGCTGACGGGTTATGAATCCGCACCCGAATATTACGAGGTGCAGCCCGGGGATAACCTTTGGAAGATAGCGGAGAACAAGGGGATAGAGTTTTCCGAGCTCAGCAAGGCGTATGCTACCTATAACGGACAGGTGGTGGATAATCTTGACAGCGGTATCCTAAGAGTGGGTACGCTTATAAAGATAGATTCCGAAGAACCTTTCTTAGAGGTTGAATGCAAGAAGGAGCAGACCCTGCGCAGCTCTGTTCCCTTTGAGACCATTACTATAGAGGACGCTACTTTGCCCGAGGGACAGGTCGTTATCGACAAGGAGGGCGAGGACGGCGAAAACCGTTCGAGAGCCATTGTCACCTACCGTGAGGGCGTGGCAGTGCGCAAGAGAACTCTTGAGACTGTTACCTATAAAGAGCCTGTGGCGAAGATCGTCCGTGTGGGCACTATGAAGCCGCAGATCAACTACAATGTTCCCGAATTTATAGAGGGAGCGGAGGGCGAATATATCTGGCCTGTTGACGGAGGGTATATTTCCTCTCATCAGGGCGACGGCAGAGGTCATAAGGGCATTGATATAGCAGCGCCTTTCGGCACGCCAATTTACGCTGCCGCAGCGGGCACTGTAATTGACGCAGGCACGGGCTACAACGGCGGCTACGGCAACTGCATTATGATCCAGAACGACGACGGCAACGTGACAGTTTACGCTCACCAGTCCGAGCTGGCGGCAGAGAACGGCCCGTATGTGGAGGCAGGGCAGCGCATAGGATAGGTAGGCAGCACGGGCGACTCCACGGGAAATCACCTGCATTTCGAGATAAGGCAG
>CAMWLD010000079.1 GCA_947175005.1 uncultured Ruminococcus sp.
GCATGATACCCCGCCGCAAATGCATCCCTCCGAAAATCGTCCAACCCCAGCAACTCCCCGAAGCCAACGCCCCGCATTCCCCCCATAACAGCCCTCTCCTGTGCATTTATCCTATAAGGGTAGATTCGTTTGCTGCCCACAGGGTGAAGCACATCATATTTATCGGAATTATATGTCTCCTGAAAAACTGTCACAAAATCCGCTCCGCACTCATGCAAATATTTATATTCCTCCGAGTTCACAGGGTAAATTTCCAGCCCCACAAGCTTGAAATATTCCGAAGCTATCTTACAGGCATTCCCGATATATTCCACATCGGAATATTTTCTGCTTTCTCCCGTCAGCAGGAGAATTTCCGTAAGCCCCGTAGAGGCAATATTTTCCATTTCCGCCCGTATCTCCGCTTCATTCAGACGTGCACGTCTTATTTTATTTTTGCAGTTGAAACCGCAGTAAACGCAGCCGTTTTCGCAGTAGTTGGAGATGTACAGGGGAGTGAACATATACACCGAATTCCCGAAATGGGCAGTGCGTTCCCTTTGAGCCTTTACAGCCATTTCCTCCAGAAAATTTTCCCCGGCAGGGGACAGCAGCGCCATAAAATCCGTAGGGCTGCAAACGTCCTTTTCCAACGCCCTGCGAACGTCCTCTTCCGTAAAATCGCCGCTGTTAAAGGAGGCTGTCATTTCCATGATCTTATTCTGAATTTCCGAACCGATATTTTCCATGCCCGGAAGATATTCCATGTGGTTTGTTTTTTCCATTTGATCACCCGATTTGAAAAAATTGTATTTATATTAATGTCCTGCATTTACTAAATGCAGGAAACGCAGGCATTCGGTTAATTCGGGCGCAGCAAAGAAAAATAAACTGTCTTGCTTCTTGCCTCTTAAACCTCTTGCCTCTGTCAGCCCAAAAATCCCGTCAGCGGCGACGAAGCGCTCGCCGTATCTCTCACAGCCCCCAGCCCCGCAAGATACGCCCTTCTGCCCGCCTTTACAGCCGCACCGAACGCTTCCGCCATAGCAGGAATATCCCTCGCCGAGGCAATAGCCGTGTTAGCCATAACAGCCGCCGCACCCATTTCCATGACCTCGCACGCCTGTGAGGGTTTTCCAATCCCTGCGTCCACTATCACAGGCAGACTGCATTCCTCAATAATTATCCGGATAAATTCCCTTGTACACAGCCCCTTGTTTGTGCCGATAGGCGCAGCCAAAGGCATTATAGCCGCCGCCCCCGCATTTTCAAGGTCTCTCGCCGCATTAAGGTCGGGGTACATATAGGGCAGCACCACAAACCCCTCCGCCGCCAAAATTTCCGTTGCCTTTATCGTTTCGGCATTGTCGGGCAGCAGATATTTCGAGTCACGAATGACCTCTATCTTAACAAAATCACCGCACCCCGCTTCCCGTGAAAGCCTTGCTATCCGCACCGCCTCATCTGCATTCCTCGCCCCCGAAGTATTAGGCAGCAAAGTCACTCCCTTTGGGATATAATCAAGAATATTCGCCGCACCGCCGCTGTTCGCCCGCCGCAAAGCAAGGGTGATTATCTCCGCCCCCGCATTTTCGCAGGCAGCCTTAATAAGCTCCAGCGAATATTTCCCCGAGCCTAAAATAAACCGTGACTCAAACTCATGTCCGCCTAAAACAAGCTTATCCTCTTTCATAAAAAACCAGTCCTTTTCATAATTTTTAGGATATTAAGATAATACTCTAATCAGTGCTTCCTTAAAAACGATTTTTGCCTCTTGCTTCTTGCCTTCTATTAGGGCCTATCAGCCGCCCCCCACAAAGGAAACTATCTCAATAACGTCCTCCCCGTCAATTACCCTCCCGGGGTATTCGCTTTTCTTAATGATAATGCCGTTTATCTCCACGGCGATTCCCGCCTCGGGGTAGCCCTTTTCCTTTAAATAATCCGCTAAATTCCTCCCCGCAGCCTCTGCTTCGGGCTTTCCGTTAATGACCGTCATTATAAAAATCACCCTTTCATAAGAAGAAAAAAAGCACACGAAAACAGACACCCTTGGTGGTGTCCCCCTTCATGAGCCGAATTTATGAGAACAAATATTAACTTTTGCAAATTTATTATATCACATTAAAATAAAAATGTCAATAGGCGTGAAAAATTTTCTTGGAACTAAAAAGCGCCCGAAATACTATCAAACTATTCCAAAACCTGTTCGATACATTGTCCTTGTTTCCTTTGTTTAAAATCGTTCACAAAAAAGTTACAAACATTGCTTTATAAATACTGTCAACAGTGTATAATTAAAATTAGATATTGTGAAAAAAGCGCCGACGGGGACGGACAGTCCGCATAGTGGATCCTCCAGAGAGCCTGCATTTGGTGAAAGCAGGCGGTTTCACGGATAACTCCCATCACCCCCGAGCTTTGCCGCCGAATATGGTTTTTCCAAAACCCATTTTAAGCGGCAGCGGGATTCTCCCGTTACAGAGAGTTTCCGTTTTTATGCGGAAAAACGAGCGGCAGATATTTTTATCTGCAACAAGAGTGGTAACGTGGGCAAGCTCACCTCTTGAAAAAGAGGGGGGCTTTTTCTATTAGTGGCAAGAAATTTCAGAGGCAAGAAGCAAGAGATAAAATATTTTAGAAAGGGTGTATAAAAATGCTGACATTGGATATGGTCTACAGCGCTTCATACAAGCTAAAGGAGGTAATCCGCAGAACGGATCTGATACCCGCTCCGAAGATCTCCGATAAATGCAGCGTTTATCTTAAAACGGAGAATTTGCAGGTAACGGGTTCGTTTAAGGTAAGAGGCGCATATTATAAAATTTCTCAGCTTACCGACGAGGAAAAAAGCAGGGGAGTTATCGCTTGCAGCGCAGGAAATCACGCACAGGGCGTGGCGCTTGCCGCCGCAAGAAACGGCATAAAATCGGTTATCTGCCTGCCCGACTCCGCCCCCATTTCAAAGATAGAGGCGACACGTTCCTACGGAGCGGAAATATGCCTTGTGGACGGCGTTTACGACGACGCATACGCCAAAGCAATCAGCCTGCGTGACGAAAAGGGCTACACCTTTATCCACCCCTTTGACGATGAATATGTTATCGCAGGTCAAGGAACAATAGGCTTAGAGCTGCTCGAGCAGCTCCCCGATGCGGAGGCTGTTGTAGTGCCCATAGGCGGCGGCGGGCTTATCTCGGGAATTGCCTTTACCCTTAAAAAGCTAAAACCCGAAATAAAGGTCTACGGCGTTCAGGCGGCAGGCGCGCCCAGCATGGAGGTTTCCCAAAGGGACGGGAAGATCGAAAAGCTGGAGCAGGTCGCCACCATTGCCGACGGCATTAAGGTAAAAGAGCCGGGAGAGCATACCTTTGACCTTTGCAAGGAATATGTGGATGGCATTGTCACCGTCACCGACGATGAAATTTCCTCCGCCATACTTACCCTTATGGAGCAGCAGAAGCTGGTCAGCGAGGGAGCGGGAGCAGTGCCCGTGGCAGCGGTGATGTTCGATAAGATACCCGATATAGCGGGCAAAAAGGTCATTTGTCTGGTATCGGGGGGCAATATAGACGTTACCATTCTCAGCCGTGTCATTGAAAGAGGTCTTATTAAATCGGGGCGCAACTGCCTCTTAAATATTGAGCTTATCGACAAGCCGGGTCAGCTCAAGGGCGTTTCGGAAATTATCGCATCCCTCGGCGGCAACGTTATTTCCATTCACCACGAGCGGGCAGGTGAGGGCAACGACATCAACGGCTGCTACCTGCGCATAATCATGGAGACCCGCAACCACGAGCATATCAATGAGATCCGCTCGGCGCTTATTTCCAAAGGATATGTACTTAAATAAATGAATGATAATGCGGACATCGGGCACTTTACCAAATGTCCGCATTTTTATAAATCACGGTCATGGCGATACCCTCTCTTCCGGCGTGTGCAGTAAAATTTTATGTTCAAATGATGAAATCCTATCAAATTCCCTTGAAATTCAAGGAAATATGTGGTATAATAAGAATATAAAAATCCCTTATCCGAACGGAGGAATGTAATTGTTTGATTATACAGGCTACGAATGCAAGTCATGCAAGAAAAAATTTGAAGAAAACGACGATATAGTGGTGTGCCCCGACTGCGGCACGCCATATCATAGGGAATGCTGGAAGCAAAACGGCAAATGCATAAACGACGAGCTTCACGAAAGCGGCAAAAGCTGGAAAGCCGACATTGAAGAAAAGGTGGAAAGCGGCGAGATCGCCCGCTGCAAATGCTGCGGAAATTCCCTTAATCCGAAGCAGCTTTTTTGCGACCGCTGCGGCGCACCCACAGCGTATTATTTCAGCACCAATGAACTTCCGCCGCCAAATCCGGGGCAGACTTTTCAGTCCGGGCAGACGGGTCAATACGGTTCGTCCCAATATGGCAGGCCGCCCGGGTACGGGCAGCAGTTCAGCGAGGAGCTGCACCCCTATATGATAAACTTCTCCGACCCTCTCTGCGGCTTCAATCCCGACGAAGAGTACGAGGACGGCGTGACCACCCGTGATCTGGGCGAATTTATCGGCTCAAACACTCACTATTATCTGCCCAAATTCAAGCTTATGAAAACAGGGCATTTCAAAATGAGCCTTAATTTTATAGCCCTCTTTTTCCCCGAATTTTATTTTGCCAACAGGAAAATGCCCTTGGCGGCAGTGCTTGCCCTTGTTATAAAGACTCTGCTGGGACTGCCCTCGGTGGCAGTGGCGCTGCAAACTTACCTCAGCGACAGGCGTTTTTATGAAATGTTCGTCACTTCATTCCCCGCCCTTACCGAGCAGTTCAAACAATTTATGGAAATAAACCTCAACACGGGAATGTTCAACACTCTCTATAACATTACCTCGATTTTTTCAAGTATATTCGCCGTAGGACTGGGACTTTTCGCCAATTATATCTACTACCGCCACGCCGTTAAAAAAGCCGCCGAAATAAAGAAATTATCCCCGCAAAGTCCGTCGGAACTGCTGCGGGAAAAGGGCGGCACATCTATTGCAATGACCCTTGTTTTCATGGCTCTTTATTTTGCCTCAAGCGTGATCTCCATTTACGGGATACTGGCGATTTTCCTTTGGTAATGTTGTATTGAGGTTTATAAATACCGCACCGAAAGACCGTTGTCACTCATTTTAACAGGGGGTCAGAAAATGAACGCATTATCTCACAGGCTTGAAATAAACGCCGAAACCAAAGGACTTTCATTCGAGGGAATGGGTATTATCAGCGCAAACGGCTCATCAAGGCTGCTGCCCGATTATAAGCGCCTCCACCCCGATAAATACTGGGATATCCTCCGTCTGCTTTTTGATAAGGACAGAGGACTGGGGCTTGCCCTCCTTAAAATCGAAATGGGCAGCGATGTCAACTCCTCTTCGGGCACGGAAGCAAACATTATGCGCACCCCCGATGAAGCTCCCGATATTACCCGCTGCGTCGGCATGGAAATAGCAGCGGACGCTAAGACCATTAACCCCGACCTTATCCTTGATATGCTTTGGTGGAGCACCCCAAAATGGACGGACGAGGCATATGACCCCTATGCCGCCCGCTATGAATGGTATAAAGCCCATCTTACGCAGGCTTATGAACGCTACAGACTGAAATTCGACCTTATCAGCGGCAACCGCAACGAGCGTGCAGTTGAGAGTGAATGGCTCAAATACCTTAAATCACAGCTTTTATCCGATAAGTGCACCCCCTATGATTTTTCACAAATCAAAATAGTTGCAGCGGACGAGTGCGGCACATGGAATATAGCCGATGTCATGACCGCCGACGAGGGCGTAAGAAATGCCGTGGACATTATCGGCAGTCATTACACCTCCGACAGCTCCGACAATGCAAGAGCGCTGCTTAAAGATCACGGCAAACGCCTCTGGTTTTCCGAGGGCAGTCCGCCCATGAGCTACTGCGAGGGCGTGAAGCGGTTTGACGGCTCGGGACTAAGCGGCATAAACGGTCTGCTGGATGTTGCCAACCGAATTATAACCATGTACGCCCGCGGCAGAATGACCATGTACGAATTTCAGCCTGCCGTAAGCGCCTATTACGACGGCGTGTGCTACTGCCATAAGGAGCTTATCAATGCAAGCACGCCAAACAGCGGCTATTACCGTGTAAACGGCGGCTATTATATGGCGCTGCATTTTACGAGATTTATCAAAAAAGGCTGGCATTTTATCGACAGCGGCTGCTTTGCCGACGGTACAAACGGCGGCGACGGACACTGCATTGTGAACGGCACTTATAACTGCCTGTCCGCAGCAAATTTTGAGTCGGGAGATTATTCTGCCGTCCTCACAAATACGACTAAAGAAAATATTACTTATAACATTTCCGTAGGCGGTCTGCAAAGGGCTTCGGGGAATGTTTACGTCTGGGAAACCGACAAAAACGGATTTTTGAAAAAGACCCGTGAAATCATTCCCATAAATTCGGGCGATAGCTTTACTTATGACATCACCTTGTCACCCGACAGCCTTGTGACAATAACTACTCTCGACCTGCCCGAATTTTCGGAAAAATTCCCCGACCCGTCCGAAAACACGGTTTTCCCCCTGCCCTATAAGGAAAACTTTGACTATCCGGAAAATTTCCTTGAATCACGAGGCGGCAAGCCCCTATATACCACCGACCAAGGAGGCGCATTTGAGGTTGCCGACGCAGGTCAGTACGTGCTTATGCAAATGATAACAGAGGACCTCCGTGCAAGCGAGTGGGGCTATACCCCCGACCCCGTGACCTGTTTCGGGGACAGCCGCTGGTGGAATTACACACTCACCGCAGGGGTATGCTTTGAAAAAACAAGCAACCCCCAAAATAACTTTGTCGGCATAGGCGTCCGCCACAGCCTCCCCTGCGAGGGCGAATGGGGAGCGGCTCTGAAGCTTTATGAAAACGGTAAATGGGAAATGCGCATTAACAAAAAGCTCATTGCCCACGGCATGATAAAAGGCGTTCGCCCATACAGCTTTCACCCATACGAGGAACACACTCTCACCCTTACCGCCTCGGGAAATATCATCACCTGCCGCTACCGCCAAACCCTGTTATGTGAAATTATTTGCAGCGAATTGCCTTTGGCAGTTCCCCTGCCTCCCTCGGGCGGCGGCGCACTCTACAGCAGCTTTAACAAAAATTATTTCACATTCTTTAAAGTCACCCCCGAGGAAACTCCCTACATTAATTTCATCAATAACACCGACTATGCCGTTTCCTATTCGGGGGACTGGAAGCATGAAATAATGGGCAGCTTTAAAAATTACCTGCGCACCTATTCCAAAGGGACTCCCGGCTGCACAGCGGATATTTCCTTTTGCGGCAGCGGCATTGCAGGCAATGGTATTGCAGGCAATGGCATTGCCATTGTTGCCCAAACAGAGGGATTTGCTGCCGAAATTTCCATTGATGACGGGACTCCCGAAACAATTTCCCGAGGCAGCGCAGATTACAGGGAATGCGTTTATTACAAAACGGGGCTTGCTTCGGGCAGCCATATCCTGCATATAAATATCACCGACGGCAGCCTTGACCTTGACGGCGTTCTTATAGAACCATAAAAATGAAAGGAAGATAAAAAATGAAACCAATCGAAGAAATACGGGCAGAATTTGCCAAAGACCGCTATGCCACCGAAAACGGCGCAGTTATAGACGAGGTGGGGGAGGGCTATGCAAAATGCTCTATTACCCTTGAAAGCCGCCATAAAAACGCCATGGGCGGAGTTATGGGGGGCGTGTACTTCACTCTTGCGGACTTTGCCTTTGCCGTGGCAGCCAATCACGAGAAAATGAGCGTTGTCTCCATAAGCACCAATATCTCATTCCTTAGCGCCTGCAAGGGCGACAAGGTAACAGCCGAGGCAAAAATGGTAAAGGACGGCAGAACAACCTGCTACTATACCGTTGACGTTACCGACAACACCGGCAGACTTGTGGCGGCAGTTACCGTTACAGGCTGCAAGGTCGGCTAAACTCACATTTTCCGAATAAAAAAATTCCCGGACATATCTTAAAAGGTATGCCCGGGATATTTTTTATATAAAGGTCGCTTTATAACTTTTCTGTCCTTAAAGCCCGATCACAGAAAGCGCATCCGGAATGAACACTATAATAAACTGTGAAACCAGCACAACAGCTATCAGCGCAATGGGATAAGCCGCCGCATAAGCCGAAGCCACATCATCGGTCTTTGCCACATGGATAAGCGTGCCCAGTGCCGGAGTGGAGGTCATACCGCCTGTAATTCCCCCAAGGTTGTTGAACAGGGGCAGCTTGATAACATACCTTGCCAGAATAAAACCGCCGATCATAGGAATAGTCGTCATCAGCGCACCGTAGAAGAAATAGCTTACCTCAAAGTACTGCACAAAGCTTGCGCCGCCGGGGATACCTGCGCCGATAAGGAACGCCATAAGCCCGAATTCACGGAATATCTCCAGCATTCTTTTTTCGGGCTTCATGCTAAGCGCACCGAAGTGCCCGAAGTGAGCAGTAACCAGTGCAGACAGCAGACAGCCGCCCGTAGTTCCCAGCGAAAAGCTTGACGAACCCATGGGTATCTTGATTCCGCCCACAAAAACACCTACGACTACTGC
>CAMWLD010000080.1 GCA_947175005.1 uncultured Ruminococcus sp.
CGGCATACGAGATTTCTGCCTGTCTCGTGGGCTCGGATATTTGTATAAGAGACAGAGTCAGCGCAGCGAAAAAGCTGTTTGTAACACTGTCGGGACTTCCCACCATTCCCAACAGAGAAATGACCGTCCCCAATATTCCCAGCAGGGGAAAAATCCCCGTAATGTTCACATACAGCGTGTACCTGCTTTCCGCACGCTCTCTGAGACCCGATACCTTTTTCTCGGAAAGGGAGGAAATTTCCTGCTCCATTTCCTTTATTTCTTCCTCCGCCATGGGAGTGTAGACCTGCCTGTGCATACAGTTGTAAAGTCTTGCCGCCGCCCGCCTTGCGGAAATGAAAATGAAAATATTCACCGCAGCCACTATAAAAATAAAGCCGTCAAACCCGATAATATTTCCGAAAATGACCGAAAAGAACATATTAACAAACCCTTTCGGAAGTCAAATATAAAAGGTCATAACTCCTTTTACATATTATACCTTATTCCGACAAAAATGTCAAGGATTTTTATAAAGGATCCATAAAAATATAACTTTCGCTTTCCCTAATAAATAATTTCCTTTATAAATAATCCTTATTGTCAGCCTATTTTATTTCTTCACTGCATATATATCCAAAGCAGCACCGTATCGGGAAAATCCTTTGATCTTATCGTAATCATCTCCGTATTTCTCTCGGGCATATCGGTCGGTATCCTGCCAAGCGGCGTTTATCAGTTCTTTGGGTGTTTCCTGCAGATCCGAATGAGCGCCTGTTTTCATTCTGTGAAGTCTGAACCTCATCTTATCCGTAAATTCTTCAACAAATCCCTCGACAGCTTCACTGTAGGGCTTATCAAAATATTCGTCCAGTACTTCCCGATAATTTGTATTAAAGACAGTGCTTTTGTAATTATGCTCTTCAAGATACTTGTAATAATGGTCGCTTATATCCGAAACAGCCTCACTGCACAATTGATTTTGCCGTGCTTCCTCTTCGCTGACAGGCAGACCGGGAGAACTATATCTGATAAGCGCACCGCCCGGTTTAAGAACACGGACAATTTCCTTGATTATAAGCTCAGGCTTATCAACAAGGTGGATCATTGCATTTTCCACCACAATATCCACGCTGCTGTCGGGAAGCATAAGACTGTAGGCATTCATCTGCGCCAATATCAAATTATCATAACGTCCTCGGGCGCGCTTTGCGGCAGTGCTAAGCATAACTGCGGAAATATCGGCGGCAATGGTATATATTCCGTTTTTCGCAAGAGGTATCGACGCCGTACCAAGCCCTGCACCCAAATCAAGAACGCAAATATCACTGCCGAATTTTTTCGCTATAAGGTCGCCGCAGGCAGCATAAACTCCATATCGCTCGGTGTTATTAGCGTCCCAATATGTAACCTCCGGTTCAAAATCCTCTCCGATATTATCGTAACCGATATATTCACCCTCCGATTTTTCAGAAGCTCTGCCGCAAAAACGGTATATGGAATTGGCGGAGGGAATTTCATAACCGCATACCCTGCAAACAGGCAATAAGGTTTTGGCTTTACATTCGGGGCATAAAAAATAATGTTCCATGGTGTTCTCCTTTTTAAAAAAATTTCTGCAATTTCAGTATAGCATTTTTGAAATAAATTGTCAATATTTTGCAAAAATAATCATAGTTTTTTTTGATTCAAGCTGCGCCGCTGTAATTATCAATTTAAATTTTAATTCATCCTTGACATTCGTGCCCGAATAGGTTATAATTATAAAAAAGGATAATTCCAAAACTTAGGAGGAAATTTCAATGTATATAACCTGTCTTGATTTAGAGGGTGTGCTTGTGCCGGAAATATGGATAGCCTTTGCAAAGGCAAGCGGCATTCCCGAGCTTACCCGCACCACCCGTGACGAGCCGGACTACGACAAGCTTATGAAATGGCGTATCGGTATTCTAAAGGAACACGGATTAAAGCTTGCAGACATTCAGAAAACCATAGGCACTATCGACCCAATGCCCGGGGCTAAGGAGTTTCTGGACGAGCTGCGTGAGATTTGCCAGGTGATAATCATCAGCGACACCTTTTCCCAGTTTGCAGGGCCTCTGATGAAGAAGCTGGGGCAGCCCACCATTTTCTGCAACAGTCTTGAAGTAGCTCCCGACGGAGAGATCACCGGACATAAAATGCGTGTGGCAAACTCCAAGCTTACCACCGTTAAGGCGCTCCAGTCCATAGGCTACGAGACCATAGCCGCAGGCGACAGCCACAACGACCTTGCCATGATTCAGGCAAGCAAGGCGGGTTTCCTGTTCAGAAGCACCGAGCAGATAAAGGCGGATCACCCCGAGCTGCCCGCCTTTGAGGAATACAGCGAACTTATGAATGCTATTAAGGGAGCAATGGAATAAATATTCCGAATAATATTCCAATTTAATTTTCCGCAAATAATAAGGCTGCGTTGACAAATCACTTGCCAATGCCGCCTTTTGCTGTTTGCGCGATCTTAAAGTCACTTCTTTGCAATCGGTTAAAGTACAAATTCCCCGGTTATCCTACCAATTCCCGCTTTCCATTAAATCATATTTTTGGATAAAATCTTTCAAGTCACATTTGACTTTTCTGTCCTCAAACAGATTGTAAATGCAGCAGAATTCTATTTGTGTAATTTCAATTTCACAGACATTATCCCAATCATTGTCCTCATACCGCACAATATAACCGTAGTCAAGCGAAACATGGTCATCATCGGGCACAATTTCCATAAAGCTATCATCAGCCTTCATTATATCCTCAAAACCCATACCCACAAAGACCTTGTCCATAACTCCGCCCTTGTACTCAGGTCCTGTGCACAAAAGAAAAATTTTATTATTTATTGTGTTTGAGTGAATCGACACAAATTTGCCGATCTCAAACTTTCGACTGGTTTTGCTTACCCCCGGAGGCATATAAATTTCTGTGTATTCCACACCGTCTTTTTCAAGTTCTGCCAGCACCTCGTTAATATCGCTGCCAAGGGCTATATTTCCCATGCTTGTATAAGGCACTATAGGCGCATATTCCGAAAACATACTTAGCCTCCATTCTTAATTTAAACAGCCATAGAACCGGTCAAGCCGATAATTGCTTCATAGAGATTTCGTTCAGTGTTGTCTGTATCCCAAAATTTAAATCAACAATTTTTAAGGCTTATTAACCATAAGTTATGATATTCAATTTGTTCGGCCACATCACACGGAGTTAATGTCCTGTCATATTCAAACAAATCAACAATATCCTTTGTTTGCGCCCTCATTCCCATATACTGAATATATCCCGTCCGACAACACCCCATTGTCAATTGCATATTTGACGGATATACCTCTTTAACAGCACCATTGCAGAGCAGTTGTATATGATCTTTTTCAAGCTCCGTTCGTAAAATACACAGCGCGTCAAAATAATTGTTCGCCGAATAACTGTGTCCGTTACTGATTTTTATTGTCACTTTTTCCGGATCTTCTTCTGACTCATCAAACAGCAGCAAGTTAATGCTCTTTAAAATATGCAAATCATTATCCCATATGTCTATATTTACACAATCTTCTAACATACTCAAGTCCCCTCTGTAATTCGATAACATCATCGGTATATCTACCTCTTGATATCGGATTCTCACAGCAGCAAAGTTATCCCGTTCAACCGCTTTTGTCAGCCTTTCAAACAGGTCATATAGATAATAACTCGGAAAATATTATCGTATCTCTTTAAAAGTAAAATTGTACGGCGTAACATATTTCGTATTATGTTCTAAACATTCATAGATATCAAAAAGTCTTTCATCATCAAAGGAAAAATTGCAGTCGTCTAAAAATCTGTCGTCAATAATAATTTGCCCCCCTTTTGTACCTTCTATAAATTGTTTTAATACCTTTTCTTCACAATAAAACGGTTCTTCAAATTTGGCAATATAAATATTATTATCCTTTAAAATTGTTTTAACCGATTCGAGACAGCCGGACATTACGAATGCTATAGGATAAAATTCCGAAATATAAGCATAATATAAACTTCCTTTACCCTTAACCAATAACCAATCCGACATATCATCATAATCGCAAGTATAGTCTGTTGATTTATCTAATTTTTCCCATAATTTCAAATGATCGTATTTATTTTGTGCTTCAATGCCCGATTCAAATACTTTGGTTACATCATTTTTAATATCATTTTCCGTAAAAGTGCCGGACATAATTATCCTCCTTTTCATTAAAGCGAAAAAACTCCGACCTGTCAAACCCCGTTATAACTTCGGCGGCAAAATCGAATTTGCGGCTATGAACGTGCTATGCAGTTTCTAATTCGTAAAGTCTATATATCTTACCGGTCATTTTTCCTGCATATACAGTTCTGAAAAAACTTTTATCAAATCCTTTCAGCTCATTAATAAGAACATCGGGTGTCAATGAATGTTCGGCTCTCACTTTTATTTTCGTTCCCGCAATAAGCTGTTCAATGTCTGCTACGCCGTAGACTTTCGTAACACCGACTTCATTTATGGGGTTCTTATATTTTGACATCTTCGCCCCAAATTCAGTATATACATCCATTAACAAACGGACGATACCGTATTTCTTCTGCAAGACAGAAAGCAAAGCTTTTAACTCATTATCCGACAGATACATACTGATACCTTCAAGAATAACGATCACTTCTGATGAATCCGGCAGTTTCATAATGTCATCCGCTTTAGAAGCGTCAATAACCGCCATATGATAATTTGCAGTTTCTTCATAATATTGTTTGCGCTGCAAAAGTACATCTGAAAAATCTGCATCAATCCATTCCGTGTATTTCTCTTTCACCCGTATACATCGACTGTCTAAACCGCAGCCTATATGCAGGACAAGAGCATTCTTATTTCGTTTAAGCATACTGTCGGTCCAATCATCAAAAACCTTTGCCCGCATGGCCATAAAATATGTCAACCATTTAGACTTTGCCTCTCCTGTAATGGGGAATGCTTCCTTATCCCATATTTCTTCCGCTTTTTTATCGTGCAGAATTATATTTTTCCTGCTTACTTGTGCTTTTCCAAATAAGGGAATATATAATGTTTTATTTACCTCGGTCATATTCTTGATGCCCCCAAAATATTAGTTTTTTAATTCTGCCACAGCTGTATTTTTAATATTGGCAAGACCTATGTTTAGGGAAATTCCCCACGCCGCTCTATCACAAAGGGTATCATAGAGAAGCCGGGGAATTTCCCATATATCACTGTTCAGTTAAATATTACTCGCCAAAGGCAACCCAAGGAACTTCCTCGCCGCCCGCAGCCAAAATCGCGTCCTCGCACATTCCCACATGACACATTATATGCCGTATCTGTGCGCATATCACGCTTAAATAAGTAAACTCCATATCGTCAAGTATCTTCCTGCAAAGCATTTCGTCCGTCAGTGAATCAAAAAATTTGTCCTTTTTTATGTCAAAAACTTTAAAGCAGTCCATAACCTGCTCCTTTGTCATAAAGCCGTCGCCCTCGGTGCACCACTCGTCCCCCAGCAGCTTTCCGCTTACATTATCGGGAAGCTGAAAGCTGAATTTGAAATCCTCGCTGTAATCAAGCCTAAGCCAAAAGTCGCTCCCCATAAGGGCGTGAACGATATGATTCCAGACGGGCAGTCCGTTGTTATCCGATTCCCAAAGCCCGTCGGGACATATCTCCACTGTGTTTTTGAGCATTTTATAGCTGTCATCATACTGTATTTTCAGCATTTTGGCAATTTCATTCATATAAAATTCTCCTGTAATTTTAAGAGTCAACCGTCAAAGCAGATCACTCCAAAGGCGATACCCAACCGAAGGTGTCCTCGATCCTGCCCCACTGAATACCCGTAAGAGTATCATAAAGAAGCTGGGAAATTTTGCCTATCTCGCCGTTGTTCAGAGCCATTATCTTATCTCCGTATTTCAGCTCGCCGATAGGAGAAATTACCGCCGCCGTGCCTGTGCCGAAGGCCTCGTCAAATGTGCCGTTCTCATAGGCTGCCACCAGCTCGTCAATCTCAATATTCCGCTCGGTAACGATGTATCCCTTGCTCCGCAGCACCTCAATGCAGGATTTACGTGTGATACCGCTTAGTATAGAGCCTCTGTCCAGAGAGGGGGTAACGACCTCGCCGTTTAAAACAAAGAACACGTTCATAGCGCCGACTTCTTCAATGTACTTCCTGTGAACGCCGTCCAGCCAGAGCACCTGCTCATAACCCTGCTTATCAGCCTCGTCCTGGGCCTTGAGGGAAATTGCATAATTGGCAGCCGCCTTGGTAAAGCCCGTACCGCCCGTTACCGCACGGACATAATTCGGCTCAACATAGATCTTCACGGGAGCCAGTCCTGCCGCATAATATGCACCAACAGGGGAACAAATTATAGCAAAGATAAGGTGCTTCGCAGGGTGAACGCCCAGCATAGGGTCAATTGCAAAAATGTAAGGACGGATATACAGGCTTGTGCCCTCGGAATGAGGAACCCAATCCTCGTCGACCTTTACCAGCGCCTTGACAGCCTCAACACAAAAAGCCTCGTCAATGAGGGGAATGCACAAACGGTCGTTGGACACGTTCATTCGCTTCATATTCTCCTCCGGGCGGAAAAGCTGGATCTTTCCCTCGGCAGTTCTGTAAGCCTTCATGCCCTCGAAATCCGCCTGACCGTAGTGAAGGCACATAGCCGAAGGGTCTAAGGGGATAGGTCCGTAGGGCACTATCCGCGCGTCGTGCCAGCCTTCGCCCTCGTCATAGTTCATAAGGAACATATGGTCTGTAAAAATCTTGCCGAAAGAAAGCTTTGACTCGTCCTCGGGCTTTGCTTTCGGAGAAAGGGTTTTGGTAATTTTGATCTCCATAACTGTAAACACTCTCCTATTTTCGGGAAATGCCTATGTTTCGCCGTTATTTCACTGATAACAGGTTTTTCACACCTCTCGGGCATATTCCCTTGATATTTAATTTGCGGCATTGAACGTTTGTAAACTTTTTGTTGCCAAATTGTAAACTTAGTCCTAAAAACGCCCAAAAAACCGTTGTTTAAGTAAATTATAGCATATAATTTTGTATTTTTCAAGTAAAAGTTATATAAAACCTATTGCATTTTTTAAATTGATGTGATATAATATAAATTGTGGAAATTCAGGGGGCGGAATTTGGCGTTGCAATTTGTATCGCATTACATTTTTATAATGCATTTTGCACTGTGAATATGCAATTGGATTCTTCGCTTTTTAAGAATCTTGGGAAACCGATCATTCACCAAAAATTTTCCTGTTTCCCGCAAAACATATCCCAACAATATCATACGTCTTCGTAGCTCAGCAGGATAGAGCGTTCGCCTCCTAAGCGAAAGGCCGTGGGTTCGAATCCCGCCGAGGACGCCATCCGGGGCATTAGCGCAGTTGGGAGCGCACCACACTGGCAGTGTGGGGGTCAGGGGTTCAAGTCCCCTATGCTCCACCTCTTTCATATCCCGCAAATCCTTTTGTATAGGGGTTTGCGGGATTTTTCCATTTTGCAGAAATACCAAATGTCCATTGTTGACCCATTATTTTGATTTTTTGCCCATTTCCGTTTTTTTGAGGTCTATTGCTAAACTGCAACAGGCTCTTTTTTATTTTGGAAATTCAAGGCATTCTCAATGATGTTGGAAGTCCTTGCCTGTGCCTCTTGAAACTCATGGGTATATTTCCCTAAAGTTGTCGCTGGCGTGGAATGCCCTAAATCGGCGGATACGGTCGCAACGTCAACACCTGCATTGATTAACAAGCTTGCGTGCAAGTGCCGTAGAGAGTGCAGGTCGCAAAAGCGAATATTATTTCGTTTGCAAAACTTCATAAACCACGAATACGGCGTACAGTTACCCATTGGTGAACCGTCCCACTTTGTAAACAGCCTGTCCGTATCTATCCACTTATCTCCCAGCTTTTCACGTTCATTCTCCTGTTCGGTTTTAAACTTACGGAGCATATTCATAACGTGGTCGGGAAAACGCAAGGTGCGTTTGGATTTTTTGGTTTTCGTGGTGTCGGTGTAATTGCCTTTCTCAACAGTGTAATTTGATGTGCGCCTGACACTGATGAGATTATTCTCCCAGTCAATATCCTTCCACTCCAAACCCAGCAATTCACCTCTGCGAAAGCCACTGTATACTGCAAGCTTGATAAACACCCAATACTTTGCAGGAACATCTTCACTATCCAAAAGCTCAAAGATTTGGGCAAGCTCTTCAACGGTATAGATATTCTTTTCTTTCGCTTCACCTTTAGGTACGGTAACGTTCCTGCAAGGATTGTCGGAAACAACCTCCATTCTGACCGCATATGATTTCTGTTTATAGTGCGCCAAATAAACAGAAAAAAATGTGCGGTTATTAACTTTTCCGCCGAATAACAGTAACAGGTTTGTCCTCGGAACAATTCCCGATAAACCTGTAGCAGATGTCAATCT
>CAMWLD010000081.1 GCA_947175005.1 uncultured Ruminococcus sp.
GATCTGCCCCTGTGAAACACATAATATTTTCAACGCCGGAAATTCGGGCAGCTGCGAAAAAACAATGTTCGGCGAATCATCTATGACAAGCATTTCAAGGCTGTCAAAATCACCGTTCAGTATTACGTTTTTAAGATTCGGATTATCGGAAATGTTCAGATAATTCAGATTTGGCGCACTAATTTCCAGAAACTCAAAATCACTGTCTGTTATCCATAAGCTTTCAAGCCCCGTAAGGGAATTAATAAGTTCCGTTTCGGCATTTTCATTTAATGCTGAAAGGTAAAGTCTTTTTAAAGACGTAAGCTTATCCAGACCCTCAAGGCTTTGAATATTATTGACGACAAAAAGTCCTAAATCCAATTCTTCCAGCTTGTTCATTTTTGAAAAGCATGTCAGATCATCAAAGGTAAATCCTCCGCTTCTAAATTCCCTGAGCTCGGTGCAGCTTTCCAAAAATGATAAGTCGTAGTTGTTGTTGAGCGAATTTATGTAAATCTCTTGAAGCCGTGGCATATCTGTTAAAAAATCCAGATTATCCGTTTGACAGCCCAAAAGACATAGCTCTCTTAAAAAGGGCATATGGGTAAGCTTCCCTGCGTCCTCATCGGTGCATTGCTCTATTGTAATCTTCGCAGAATATCTGAAAACATAATCGCCGTTTATCTTAACAACACTCGTTAAAATAAATATCAAAACAAGTACCGCCACTAAAATTTTAACGGCCTTTTTTATGTAATAGCTCCGCTTGAAAATAAACCGTTTTTTGGCTGTCCTTTGCATTATTGAGTCCTCCCATAATGCCTTAAAATATTAAATAAATACTAATTGACCATTTTAAATCGCAAAAGTCTGCGGTAAACATTTCCGCAAAGAAACAACAGCGTTCCCATTGTATCGCCTCTTTAACAATTATACCAATTCCGTAAAAAATTGTCAAGGAAATTTTCCTGCATATCCCAAAAACCGCATACCCATTATCAAAAAGTCCCCGTGCTCCACCCGAAAGAATGAAGCGCAGGGACAAAATTTCAAGGGAAAATCACTTATTTCCTGTCGGCAATTTCTTTTTCCGCAGCCGCCAGCTTAACGCAAACGCAGAAAAGCTCGGTCGCCTTTTTAAGGTCCGCAAGGCTGGGGAAAGAGGGCGAAAGCCTTATGTTGCAGTCCTTGGGGTCTTTCTTGTAGGGGTATGTAGCCCCTGCGCCCGTCAGCACAACGCCCGCCTCTTTGCAAAGGCGCACTGTCTCCTTGGCGCAGCCCTCGGGAGTGTTTACGGAAATGAAGTATCCGCCGTTGGGCACATTCCAGCTTAAAAGCCCAGTATCGCCCATGCCCGCTTTGAGGGTCTCGTTCACCAGGTCGAACTTGGGAGCAAGAATAGCCTTGTGCTTTTCCATATGAGCGCGCAGACCGTCCGCATTCCCGAAAAATCTCGCATGGCGCAGCTGGTTCATCTTGTCGTAGCTTATATTCTGAATCTCCAGAAGGGAAATTATCTGCTTGACGTTGTTTTCCGACGCAGCCAGCACCGATACGCCCGCACCCGCAAAGGTGATCTTTGAAGTGGAGGCAAACTCGAAGATCATATCCTCGTTGCCTGTTTTCTTCGCCTCATCAAATATGTTCAGCAGACTTTCATGCTCATCTTTTAAATGGTGAACACAGTAAGCATTGTCCCAGAAAATTCTGAAATCGGGAGCAGCGGGCTTTAACGCCGCAAAACGCTTTACAGTCTCGTCCGAATAAGTATAGCCGTCGGGATTGGAGTACATGGGCACGCACCAGATACCCTTGACAGTAGGGTCGCCGTTCACTAGCTTCTCCACCATATCCATATCGGGGCCTGTGGGGGTCATGGGAATGTTTATCATCTCAAAGCCGAAAGTCTCGGTAATGCTGAAATGACGGTCATATCCGGGCACGGGGCAGAGGAACTTTGCGCCCTCGCACTTGCCCCAGGGCTTTTCACTGCCGTAAACGCCGAACTGCACCGCTCTTGCAACCGCGTCATACATTAAATTCAAACTGGAGCTGCCTCCGACGATTATCATCTCGGGGGAAATGCCCAGAATATCCGCAAAAATACGCTTTGTCTCGGTAATGCCCGTAAGCTGGCCGTAGTTTCTCACGTCCACTCCGCCCTCGTCAATAAGGTTGGAGGAACTGTTGAGGATATCAAGCAGCGGCATGGACAGTTCCAGCTGCTCCGGACAGGGCTTACCCCTTGACATATCAAGCTTTAACCCCTCCCCCTTAAACGCCTCATACTCGCTTGCCGCCTTATCTCTGAAGCTTTTAAGTTCGCTGTCGGACATATTTTTCAAAGACATAACAAACTCTCCCTTTCATATTATAAAGTTGATACTGACAATTTTTACAGTGCTGTATTTCCGGGTCAGCACACCTATATTTATAATATAACATTTTTCTGGATTTTGCAAGTGTTTTATAAAATTCCTGCAAATTGTTTTCACTTTATACATATATCGGGAGGTGTAAAAAATGCTCGGCAGTGCGTTTACAGAAAAACTGCAAATATTTATCAAGTAGCAAGCTTTCCCCTGCGGCATATAATGAAGTAAAGGACCGCTTAAACCCCAAGGGCTTTGGCGGAACCTTTAAGATTTAAAAGCTTTGAAAGGAATGAATTTAATGGGTATAACCTACTCCAATAAGGAAGTCAACACCGACACTATAAGCTGCGGCGGATCGTTTGCGGTGACTTTGTCCCTTGCGGCTTCGCCCGACATTGTAAGCAACCCTGCCGATATTGTTCTTATTCTTGACCGTTCGGGAAGCATGGCGGGGAGTCCTCTTGCCAATATGAAAAACGGCGCGAATAAATTCATTGATATTATAGATGAAGCCACCGACAGTTCACAGGACGGTCAGATCGGCGGCGGCAGCCGTATTGCGGTTGTAAGCTTTGCGGACACCGCCACCCAGGACACAGGACTTATAACATCCGTTGCAGACCTTAAAGCGGCTGTGAACTCTCTTACCGCCGGCGGCTCAACAAACCATGCCGACGCCTTTGAAAAGGCTTTGCAGCTTTTCCCCGTGGGCACGACGAACCAAAAAGTAATGGTAATGTTTACCGACGGCGTTACAACTGCGGGCGGCGATCCCAACACTGTTGCGACAACGGCTAAGGCGCAGGGCGTGACGATCTACTGTATCGGTCTGTCGGGCAACGGCGGCATTGACGAAAACGCCCTTGACGACTGGGCTTCCGACCCGTCCTCGGCTTACGTTGCGATCACCCCGAATGATGCGGAGCTTGAAAATCTTTTTGAGGACCTGGCAAACAACATCACCAAAACAGGAGCTACAAACATTGTTATCAGGGACACAGTCGCTCCCTGCTTCAGAATAACCTCTCTTATCAATCCTGCGGTCGGTTCGGCGACCATGGTCGACTCCAACACCGTTGAATGGAATATCCCCGCTCTCGGCGTAAGCGGAAGCGAGGGGGCTGAACTTCAGTTCAACGTTCAGCACGTGGGTCAGTGCACAGGTACTGTTCCCGTTAACGAGTCGGTCTCCTACAGCGATACCGAGGGCAACGTTGTTACCTTCCCCTCGCCGGAGATAGATGTAGACTGCGGCGTTGTCGTTATCCCCGAAAGCTGCCCTATCCCTGTTGATATTTCCGCAGAGGGGTGCAGCGATACTATCGAATTTGACGCAGGCAATATTATCCTCGAATCCACGGGACGTATACTCCAGCTTGATGTTACCGTTCAGAACGTCTGCCCAAACAAGCGTGTAGCGCTGGCGGTTATCCTCAATGAGACCGACCCCGAGGGCAACGAATACAGACGGGGCATGAAAACCATGACCGTTCCCGCCCACACGGAAACCTCCTGCCGTGATATAAATGTTCGCTGTATCAAATTTATTCTCCCCGATGATCTGGATGTTTCCGGAACAGAAGCGGGAAGCTGCAATGTCAGAAGCTTCAACGCAAGGATCTTTTCACATTATATCGACTCCGACTTTGAGTGCTGCACAGCGGCAACCTGACAGAACCCTCCGTTTATCGGAGGGGTACATAAAGCATATATGGCAATGCCATGCATAGCATGGTGCAAAATCCGATGATGTCGGATTTTTAATTAAAGCGGCAGACCCGTACATAAAAACGACCGCAGCAAATGCAAGGCTGTCATCAATTCTTTCATTCCCGACTTATTGCACTCCAACAACAGCAATAAGTTTTTTTATTTTTATTCATTTCCCCCTTGACAAATTCATTCTATAATGTTAGAATATAACTGTAAAATCCATAACGGAGATGATAAAAATGCCGGATAATACAAACATAAAGCTTTTCGATTCCGAACTCAAGGTAATGGAAATACTTTGGGACAAGGGCGAAGCGTCAGCCAAGGAGCTTGCCATAGACCTCGGGAAACAGATCGGCTGGTCGAAAACCACAGTCTATACCGTTATCAAAAAGCTGCTGGATAAAAATGCGGTCAGCCGCAGCGAGCCCGGGTTCATCTGCCGCCCTCTTGTAAGCCGTGAAGAGGCTCAATCCTACGAAACGGGAGAGCTTATCCGCAAAATGTACGGCGGCAGGAGCGACAGACTGGTAGCCTCCCTCTTAGACAGCAACAGGCTCACCCCCGAGGAAATTCGTGAGCTTAAAAAAATGGTGGAGGCGCTGAAATAATGCTTGAAATTCTGAACGCCTATGCAGTGCCGTCCCTGCTTATTTTGCTGCTGGCGCTTTTGCGTGCGTGCTTCGGCAGAAAGATCCCGCGGAAATTTTTCCATATCCTTTGGACAGCCGCCGCCCTGCGGTTTTTAATACCGATCACCGTGGGTCTGCCTCTGCGTCCTTATGAAGCGCCCGAGGAAAAAGCGGTATTTTTATCGGAGCTTACCGCCGACGAAACTTCTCGGGAATTCACTGTATGCGAATCCCCGGGAGCATTCGGGACAAGCCTTGAAAACATTTTGAGCGAAAAAATTTTCACCATTATTTACATTGTCGGCGCTGCTGCAATAGCCTTGTATTTTTGCATAGGGCATATAAAAACAATAAACCGCTGTAAAATATCCCTGCCCTTTCAGACCGAAGCAAACGATCTGAAAGCCGCATTGAATTTACGGCGAAATGTGGATATACGCACCTGTGAAAATACCGTATCTCCCTTTACATACGGGATTTTTCGCCCTGTGATAATTCTCCCCGGGGGAATTTACGGAGAGGGTCTGCGGTATATTCTGGGGCACGAGCTGGTGCATATAAAGCGAATGGACGTTTTGAAAAAACTGTTGTTTGCAATTGCCCTGTGCATTCACTGGACAAATCCCGCCGTGTGGCTGCTGTATGCCCTTGCGCAGCGTGATATGGAGATAACCTGCGACGAGGAAGCAGTGAAACGCTTTTCCTTTTCTCCGCGCTCCTACGCCCTGACCCTTATAGAAATGGAGGAACGGCTGCTTCCCGCGACTGCTGCGGCATTCGGGAAAAAGCCCGTGCGTGAACGTATCGAGCGGCTGGCGCAGCTTGGGAAGACTCCCTCTGTTATGGGCGCTGCCGCAGGCTTTATGGCGGTGATCGTTGCAGCGGCATTTTTTACGGCGGTTGAACATATGCCCCCTCGGGTGGTTTATATTACAGCCGATACGGCAAGCGTTTCCGATATTGCCCACTATGGCGAGGAATTATCCTACGCCGGCGAGGAATGGTCCTACGCCGCTGCCGAATCATCATACGCCGTAGAGGAAACAGCAGCTGTTTTCCCGCCCATTACGACCGTTACCCTATCGGATGGTGTTACCCTTTATGAGATCAAGACCTCCGACCTGTCGGAAGATGAGCTTTGGGAGCTTGAAACATCGGTAAATAATGCATTTGATACAGCAATGACCCCTGTATGGGACAGCATTTCCTATATCTTTAATCCCGATAACACTGCTGCCGTTATGACAGAAGCAGCCGCGGAAACGACCTATTACGGCTATGAATATGTAATATCAGTGAGCGCGGATAATATTGCGGAGGACATATATGCCGACAAATCCGCAGGCGAGCTTGCCATTGCCATATCCGATGACACTGTAGTGGAGGACAATGAGTAATATTTTACAGCGGGAGCATACGGGCATATGCTCCCCTTTTGTTTGCACAAAAAAGAGGCAAGAAGTTGTTCTTGCCTCGATCTGTTTAAATATCGGAAGATCTGCCGTTTATTCTTCGCTTGCTGCTTCCTCGCCGCCCTCTTCAAGGACTGCACGGATAGACAGGCTGATACGCTTGCTTTCGCTGTCGATCTCGGTTATCTTTACCGTTACCTCGTCGCCGACGCTAAGCACATCCTTAACGCTTGTAACTCTCTTTTCGGAAACCTGGGAAATGTGGATAAGTCCGTCAATACCGGGGATTATCCTTGCAAATGCGCCGAAAGAGGTAATGGAAACAACAGTCGCCTTTACCACATCACCCTCGCTGTAGTTCTCATTGAACTTCACCCAGGGGCTGTCCGCCTCTTTCTTGTAGCCAAGGGAGATCCTGTCCTTCTCCTTGTCCAGATCCTTAACGTAAACCTCCAGCACGTCTCCCACGGAAACTGCCTCGGAGGGGTGCTTTATCCTGTCCCAGCTAAGCTCGGAAATGTGGACCATTCCGTCAATGCCGCCCAGGTCAACAAATGCGCCGTAGGAGGTAATAGACTTGACCTCGCCCTTGAACACGTCGCCCACCTTGACGTTTTCCCAGAACTTCTGTCTTGCCTCGTCTCTCTCGGCAGAGGCTACCTGCCTGATAGAGCCTACAGCCTTGCCTCTTGTTTCGTTTACTTCAATTACCTTGAATTTAACATTGGTATTCACCAGATTTTCCAGCTTCTCATCTCTGCGTACAGAAGCCTGTGAAGCGGGAATGAACACTCTTACGCCGTTTGAAAGCACGATAACGCCGCCCTTGACAACGCCTGTTACCTTGCCCTCAAGCACAGTGCCCTCTTCCTTGGCCTTGGCAATAGTGTCAAGACCCTTCATAGCGTCAGCCTTGATCTTGGAGAGCTGGACGATTCCCTCCGCGTCATTGATCTTAACCACGATAAGGTCAACCTCATCGCCGACTTTAACCACGTCCGAGGGCTTCAGTGAGGGGTCGTGCGTAAGCTCGCTCAGCGCAATATAGCCTGTGTGCTTTGTGCCGACATCTACAATAGCTTCTGTATTATTTACAGCAGTTATGTATCCTTTCACCCTGTTACCGGTATATATTCTTTTGAAAGACGCGTCCAGCGCCTCCTCAAAGTTAAAGTCCTCGTCCATATTTTTGTTTTCCAGAATCTCGCTCATTTGGGTTTTAACCTCCTTGATTATATATGCCGGGGTGGATGCGCCGGCTGTGATACCAACCTTGATATCACGTTTATGATAAACGCCCTCGGGCATTTTCATACTTTTAAGGATACAGGCATTTTCAACTGCTATGCATACAGGGCAATGCTCCTTGCATATCTGATAAAGCTTTTTCGTGTTAGAGCTTTTCGCCCCGCCCACGATTATCATAACATCGCTTTTTTTCGCAAGCTCCGCCGCCTCCTGCTGCCGCTTCGCCGTGGCAGCGCATATGGTGCTTTTGCACTCCGCCTTGGGGAATCTTTTGCAGATTTTTCTGCACCGCTCCCAGGTATTCGTGTTATATGTGGTCTGAACCACTATAACAAAAGGCTTGTCAGGGTTTTCTTCAAGAAAATTCTCAAGCTCGCGGTCGTCCGCAAGAATAACCGCAGGAGTTCCCTCGCAGTGCCCCGCTATCCCAATGATCTCGGGGTGGTTCTTATCCCCCATGATAACGGGGGTAACGCCTTTCACGGAAGCTTCCCGGGCTATATCCTGAATGCGCTTCACAAAAGGGCAAGTCCCGTCGGTATACCGCAGCCCTCTTTCCGCTAACTGCCTGTAAACCTCCGTTCCCACGCCGTGGGAACGTATAACCACGTGTTCCCCGTCCGCCGCTTCCGCAATACTGTCAATGACCCGCACGCCTTTTTTTTCAAGGCGTTCTACCACATCGGGATTGTGGATCATCTCACCCAGTGTTGCAATGGAACGTCTTGTATCAAGGCATTCCGGGTTATCCGGGCATTCTCCCTCCAATATATTATACACGAAATTTACCGCTCTGTCAACACCAAAACAAAAACCTGCGGTGTCCGCAACGTTAATTGTGAATTTTTCCATAAATAGCCCACCGCCTATGTATATTTTTACCACAAAATGCTGAATTATTCACCGAAATGTTAAATTTTCTATAATTTTTTCAAAAAACATTTGTCCCTTTCTGATAAAGTTTAAGCAAACAAAATCCCTTGATGTTGACATTTTTCGATCTGTCTCTTTTTTGGCAATACCCCCAAAACCCTTTAATTATAGCCATTTTCAGGCGTTTTTGATTTTTGGGGAGTAATTGTC
>CAMWLD010000082.1 GCA_947175005.1 uncultured Ruminococcus sp.
CGCAAGAGATTTTATAATTACGGCGGCGCACGCTCTTTATCGGGCTAAAAGTGAGGGGAAAAATTCGATAGTGACGGAAAATGCGGGTAATTAAAATACTGCCGGCGGCGTGTCTTTCCCGATGTTAGGGAAAGGGGGCTGTCGGCTGTTTGTTGTTTTGATAATGTGCGGGAAAATGTATTGACTTTGTTATAATTTTGTGGTAAGATAAACCTATAATTATAGGCTTGAATATATACCGGGAGGATGAGGAAAATGCTGATAGAAATTGCCAAACAGCAGCTGCAAAAGGCGGGCTGGTATGAGGGACGGAAAATAGATGTTTCTCATTATGAAAAGATGTTTACGGAACTGGGATATGAGTTTTTTCCGGCTGCAAGGAGGTTTTTGGAAGAGTTCGGGGATCTGTATATAAATGATAAAGTGAAATGTGATTACATTGAACCCGGATGTATATGTGAAGATGAAAGCTCGACGGAGCTTAAACAGCTTAGTTATTTTGCGGCAGTGGATCGTAAAAGAATGTTTAAAAAAGTTGGACAGAAAACAGTCCCTGTTGCGGTAGTGAGATACATGAGCATAGTTATTCATATATCGAAAGGACGGAAGATTTTTTGCAAGTGACGGCGCTTGTCAGGGTGGATACTGGGCGGAAAATACCGATCAGTTTTGGAATGAATATTATGGAGATGAATACGGCAGGGCTACTTGGGAGGAGTTCAAAGCAGGAAAAGGACGGACAATGCGTAAATGGAAAATAGATCAATATTTATAAATTTAATTTGTACAGAGGCAAAGTATCGGGCAAGGTGTGAGTTTCATCTTGCCATTATTGCATTACGCATACTTTAATGATTTAGAGTTTTAAATAAATGCTGCTGTTTATAAAATTTTTTGGAAATCCGAAGATTTTTTTGCAAAAATTGTTGATTTTTTCCCGGAAAAATGATATAATTAATTTAAGTATTTTCAAACATTTTTACATTGAGATTTATTCAAGTGGGGAAATGCCGCAAGCGGTGTTTCCATAGAAATCCTCCGCAAATGTTTAAAACAGACAAAAAGAAAATGCGGCTTGCGGAGAGAATTATTCGGGAGAAAAGAGGAGATAATATGGCTAAGGAAATCAAAAAGTCCATGGGACTTACAAGAGCGATAATCGTTTCGTCGGTCATTACTACGACGGTGCTTTTGCTGCTGCTGGCGATAATCGGGTTTGCTGCTTCTTTCGGAAAGGTGAAGGACGGCATTTCGGCGACCTCACGGCAGGCGCTGTCGGTTTATGCCGAGCAGGTGGACGGCTGGCTGGAGCAGCAGGGAAAATTTGCGGAGTCACAGGCAAATGCGGCGGCGGCGTTGGTGCTCTCCACGGGTGGCAGGGCGCATAATGACGATTTTATCGACAGCGTTATGGGGCTTAACAGCGCTTTGCTGGACTGCTACACGGCATATGCGGACTCGGAGCTTTTTATGGCGGTAACGGATGTGGAAAACGATCTGCCTGCGGGCTTTGACGCTACCACAAGAAGCTGGTACAAGGACGCTGCGGGACAGAAGAAAACCATTTTCACTGCCCCTTATATCGACACTGCCACGGGGGCTATGATAATCACGGTCGCCTCTCCTATTTTTGAAAACGGCGAGGTTGCGGGGGTTTTCGGATGCGACATTACCCTTGACTATATTATGGACCTGGCGGGGGGCATGAAGATAACCGAAAACGGTTACCCTGTACTGGTGGACAGCAGCGGTAATTTTATGATACATGAAAATCCCGATTACACGCCCCACATAATGAACGGCGAGGCTGTTATATCATCTGCGGGGGCTGCCGAGGGGGATTACAATGATGTGCTGGGGAAGATAAGTGCGAATGATGTTTACTTCGGTGAAAACAAGGATTATGACGGAAAGGAAAAATATTTTGCATTTACGGAGCTGTCCTCGGCGGACTGGAAGATTGGGTTTATTATCCCTCCGAACGATATCAACAGCACGCTGACAAGTCTGGCGGTAACTTATGTGATACTGCTTATTGTATTTGTGGCGGTGGGCACGGCGGTGGTCATTTCGGTAACGAGAATTCAGCTGCGGCCGCTGAAAAACATTTCGAGAGTTGCTTCGCAGATCGCAGCGGGAAACCTTTACTCGGAATTTGACTATTATGCCACGGATGAGATAGGGCAGCTGTGCACCAACTTTGCAAAATGCACAAGCGCTGCACGGTGGTACATAACGGATATTTCCGATAAGCTGAAAAAGCTGGCGGAGGGGGATTTTACGGTAAAGGTGACGGCGGATTACATAGGGGATTATGCGCCCATAAAGGAATCGCTGACCCACATTATCGAGTCCATGCGGCGCACTCTCAACAGGATAGACACCGCCTCGAGACAGGTGAACGAGGGGGCGACGGGGGTCGCAAGCTCTTCTCTTGAACTGGCGGAGGGAGTTCGCAGTCAGACGGACAGCCTTAACAAGCTGGGGGGCGATATGGACCAGGTCATTGCCATGGTGAGGGAAAGCGACAGTCTTGCGCAGTCCGCAAGGACTCTGGCGGGAAATGCCATGAACAAGCTGCAAATGAGCAATGAGGAAATGAACAGGCTGCTGGCGGCTATGAATGAGATATCGAGAATGTCGGAGGAAACGGCTAAGATCGTAAAGACCATTGACGATATTGCATTCCAGACGAATATCCTTGCGCTCAACGCCTCGGTGGAGGCGGCAAGAGCGGGGGCTGCGGGCAAGGGCTTTGCTGTGGTTGCGGACGAGGTGAGAAACCTTGCGGGCAAATCCGCAGAGGCTGCGAGCCACACCTCTAAGCTGATAACAAACACTGCGGAGGCGGTAACTGCGGGGGCTGCCCTGGCGGATTCCACGGCAAAGGCGCTTAGTCAGGCGGTTGAGGACACCCTGCGTGTGGATGAGGATATAAAGAAAATTTCCGACGCTTCCCACAAGCAGAGCGATTACATGAGCAATGTGTTTGGCAGCATTCGCCGCATTTCCGACAGCATAAACAACACCTCCGAATCCATAAGCATGGGAGCTGACACAAGCAAGAACCTAAGCAGTCAGGCGGATGTGCTTTCCAAGATGATCTCGGAATTCAGATTATAAAAATATTTGGGAATATTTCTCCGCCGTTTCTTTTGGGGAGGGATATTCCCAAAATCGGCAAGGGATTTTTTATGATAATAAGAACAGAAATTGAGGAGGCGGCGGCAAAGCAGCTGGCTGCGGATTTCCACTGCGCTCCGGAGGATTTTTTCAAATATGAGAATACGGTGACAAATGCAAGCGACGGCAGACCGGGCGAACGCCCTATGTGGGAAACTCCCTGCTTTTTCCGTGCTGCCACTATGGGCATGGGGGCGGTCATATGCACCTCGGAGGCGATAGCGCCTTACGGAAAGATACTTGCGGCAAGCAAGAGCGGGGCGCAGATATGCTCGGTGTCGGTGGCTTCGGCTCTGGACAGGGAGATGTTTTCCCACGGGTATTACATCGGGCTGTTAAAGCAGTATTATCTGCCCCGCACGCCTTACCGTCCCCGAATGGTTTACGAGGGGTATGAGCTGACGGTGTTTGAGGGCGAAGAGATCGAGGAATTATATCAATGGAAAGGCTTTGATAATGCGCTGCTGTACCGAAGCACGGGAGAAAGGCACGATCTGACGGCGGTGTGCGCTGTGAACGGGCGGCGGATAATGGGCATTGCGGGGGCTTCGAGAGACAGCGAAAGCATGGCGCAGATAGGAATTGACGTACTGCCCGAATTTCGGGGAATGGGCGTGGGGTCGGTGCTGGTATGCGCTTGTGCAAATGAGGTTTTCAGGCAGGGGTATGTGCCCTATTACGGTACATGGAGCGGGAATATCATTTCCCAGCGGCTGGCTATGGGCTGCGGATTTTATCCTGCATGGACGGAAATGGCTGCTATGAGCTTTAAGAGAAAAGGGGTAAATGAACGGGCAAAAACGCCTGTGACGGTTGCGGCTGCTTTGGAGCCTTCTCCGAACCGTAATGTTTCCGGGGACGGCTCGAGTGAAAGGGTCGATCTGAGAGATATTGTAAAAAGATTGGGTGAAGAAATATCGGAGGATATAAGCGCTGCAAATGAGGATTTTTTAGAGCCGGAAAGTAATGAGGAATAGGGATTTGTAAAAATTGAGCTGCGTAATTTAGGAAATTACGCAGCTCGATTTTGTTCAGATTTATTTCACGCCTATCCGCATTCTGTAGGAAAATTCAATGTCGAAAGGCTCGGTATCAAAGACGGAATTTATTACATTGTAAAATTCTTCTAACTGCTTCTCGATAAGCTCGGGGTGTTTTTTAAGTATCGTTTGAGTGCTGCCCTGGCTTAGGATTATGTTTCGGAAACGCTCCCTTGTGCATTTTTCGCTGCTGCAGAAAAGCAACTCACGGGTGTAGCGGAAGTAACCGCTTTTCGCCATATTTTCCAGATGCTTGTCCTTGGGATAGCGGGTAAAGGTGTCCTTTATATCGGGGACTTGAGATTCGATCTCCAGTACCCTGCCGTAAAGCTTCATATATGCGCTTTCCGCTTCCCATTTGGCAACAGGCGGCCAGTCGCAGTCGACAGTTGCAAATATACCGCCTTTTTTAAGGATACGGTCGACCTCTTTAAGAGTTGCGGCGGGTTCCATCCAGTGGAATGACTGTGAGCACACCACAACATCGGCGCAATCGCTTTCCAGACCCGTATCATCGGAGAATGCCTTTATAAAGCTCATTTTTTCGGTAGACTTTTTCTCGGCAATGTTCCGCATATCGTCGCTGGGTTCAATGCCGATAACTCTGCCGCACACTTCCTGCCATACCTCGGTGGACAGCCCCGTGCCGCAGCCCATATCCACGACAAGCCCGGGGGCTTTGCCCAAATATCTGCAAATAATCTCAACGAGATATTTCGGCACTTTCGGGCGGGCGTTTTCGTAAACCTCTCCGAAGCCCAGGAAACGGTCGGCGTTATTCTGTTTGCTGCTCATAATGGTATCCTCCTTGTTTTGATTTGGTGTGTTGCTGTATATAAGCAAAGTGTGATTTATAAAGATCACACAGCTTGTATATCCCGTAATTATTGTTTCATTTTAAAGCTGTCCGCTTTACTGTCAGATCTGCGGAATAAGTACGGGTGAACATTTTTCTCTTTATTTTAACGCATTGCATATTTCTCTGTACAAGTCATCATATTGAGTCACGCCTATTCTTATTTCCTTTTTATCCGTTTTCGGCACAATATCCTTTGACCCGAAATTGTATTTCCACGACTGTGCAGGTAAAATATTTACCTCTTTTATATCGGAAAATTTTACCTTACCGTATTCAAATCCCGCCATAAAAAATGAAATTCCGTCATTGTTCAGAGTACAAAAGGACGTCACGGCAAACAGCAGAAAAAGAACAGCATAAAACAGCACCAGACAGCCTCCCGCAATTATGCTTATTTTAAGATTGGTGGTATTCATAGCGCATATCAGCATGACAACAATGATAACGGTAATAAAATGCGCAGCTGCTCCTGCCTTTGTAAAATTATACTTATACTTATGCATATTTTTCCTCCGAAAATTTTTGTCATAAAACAGGCTGCGGCTATTCCCCCGAAAAACGGAAGAATAGCCATTGCCCGATTGTGTATGAGTTTTAAAATTATATTCTGAAAAGCAGATCGCCGTAGGTGGGGAAAGGCCACAGCTTTTCGGGAGTGATTGTCTCCAGCTCGTCTGCTACGGCTCTGAGATTCTGCATGGAGGCAAAGACCGTTTTTCTGTAATACTTGGCGGTCTCAATAACGTCTCCTGCGTCTCCTGCGCCGATTACCTTTTTGTCCAGATCCTCCACTGCCTCGCTGATAGCTACATTAAGAGCGGAAACCTTTTCGGCAAGCTTCTTTTCAAGCTCGTAGCCAATGCCCACGCTGTACTTTGCGGCTGCGGACTCGGCAAGCTCCTTGGCATATTCCATGCCTGCGGGAAGAATTTGCCTCTTTGCCATGTCAAGCATGGTAAGAGCCTCTATGTTAATGACCTTGGAGTAATTTTCCAGAGCGATCTCGGTACGGGAGGTAAGCTCTGTCCTGGTGTAGACCTTGAACATCTCGAACATCTGAACGTTCTTTTCATCGGTATAATGGGGCACTGCGTCCACGGTGGAGGGATAGTTCGGGAGGCCTCTTCTTTCGGCTTCCTCTACCCAGCTCTTGTCGTAGCCGTTGCCGTTGAAGATGATCTTCTTGTGCTCCTTGATAGTTTCAACCAGCAGGGCATTAAGCTCCTCGGCAAAGTTATCCGCTTTTTCCAGTCTGTCGGCGAATTTCTTTAAGGAGTCTGCAACAATGGTATTGAGAATACAGTTGGTGCAGGCGATATTTTCCGAAGAACCGAGGCTTCTGAACTCAAACTTGTTGCCCGTAAAGGCAAAGGGAGATGTTCTGTTTCTGTCGGTGGTGTCCTTGGGGAAGTTGGGGAGAGCCTCAACGCCGATAACAAATTCCGACTTGTCGTTTTTCTTTATCATCTTGCCTGTTTCCAGAGCGTCGATTATCTGCTGAAGCTCGCTGCCCACGAATATGGAAATAATTGCGGGAGGCGCCTCGTTTGCGCCGAGACGGTGGTCGTTGCCCGCAGATGCAACCGAAAGACGGAGCAGGTCTGCATAATCGTCAACAGCCTTTAAAATAGCAGCCAGGAATGTAAGGAACTGGATATTATCCTTGGGGTTGCTGCCGGGGTCAAGAAGATTCTGCCCGTCGTTGGCGGAAATTGACCAGTTATTGTGCTTGCCCGAGCCGTTCACTCCTGCAAAGGGCTTTTCATGGAGCAGGCATACAAGCCCATGCCGCAGGGCGACTTTCTTCATTATCTCCATGGTAAGGGTGTTCTGGTCGGAGGCAATATTTGATGTGGCGAAAATAGGCGCCATTTCATGCTGTGCGGGGGCTACCTCGTTATGCTCGGTTTTGGAGAGAATGCCCAGTTTCCAGAGCTCCTCGTCCAGATCCTTCATATAATCATGAACTCTTGCTTTGATGTTTCCGAAATAGTGATCCTCCAGCTCCTGACCCTTGGGGGCTTTTGCGCCGAAGAGGGTTCTGCCTGTGTAAATAAGGTCTTTACGCTGATCGTAAAGGGTCTTATCCACAAGGAAATATTCCTGCTCGGGGCCTACTGTGGAGGTAACTCTTGTGGCGGACGAGCCAAAGAGCTTCAGAATTCTAACAGCCTGCTCGGAGATGACCTCCATAGAGCGCAGGAGAGGGGTTTTCTTATCGAGGATTTCCCCGTGATAGGAGCAGAATGCGGTGGGGATATAGAGGGTCTGTTCCTTAATGAATGCGGGAGAGGTGGGGTCCCAGGCGGTATAGCCTCTTGCCTCGAAGGTGGCACGCAAACCGCCGGAGGGGAAGCTGGAAGCGTCGGGCTCGCCCTTGATAAGCTCCTTGCCCGAAAACTCCATTATTACCTTGCCGTCTCCCGTGGGGGAAATGAATGAATCGTGCTTTTCGGCGGAAAGGCCTGTCATAGGCTGGAACCAGTGAGTGTAGTGGGTAACGCCCTTTTCAACAGCCCAGTCCTTCATGCAGGCTGCGATAACGTCCGCAACATCGGGGTCGAGGGCGATTCCCATGGTCTTGGTCTTTAAAAGGGACTTATAAACATTTTTCGGGAGACGGGATTTCATAACGCCCTCGTTAAACACATTACACCCGAAATAATCGGGGACGTTCTTTACAGTGGTCTGAATATTTTCTTCTGACATAGCAATTTCCTCCGTTTTTTAAAAAATAAGACGCCCGATACAGCTACCCTTGGGGGGAAGCTGTTCTCGGCGCCATTGCCTTAAATATTCTATATTTATACTATACACCTTTTCTCCCGATTTGTCAAGGGGTTTTTGAATTTTCTGCAAGTTAAATAAATTTTCTTGCATTTTTCGACAGATTTTTTGGGATTTCGGCTAATTATGGGTGGATTTATGAACATATAAAAGATAATTTATTCATTTTGAAATGAATTTCGTGAGATGTTACAAAATGGGCTGCCGCGGGGCTTTTTCCCCCTCATGCGCCGGGGGAGTGGCTTTTTTCCCTATCACACCGTGAACCGGCTTTTTTCCCCTCACACGCCGGGAAATGGCTTTGTCTCCTACCACGCCGTAAACTGTCTTTGTCCTCTACCATGCCATGAAACCGGATTTGTTCCCCTGCCACGCCGGGGCGGCTTTGTGTTGATGTAAATGAATTTTGAAATGCGTTCATTTGTTTGAAGCTGTGAATTACCTGACAAATGAAATGTGACTTTGTTTGTGAAATGCATGACTTTGCAAACGACAGTAAGTTGCCGACCAAAGGGACAACCTCCCAGTGGGGAGAGGGGGCGCTCAGGGC
>CAMWLD010000083.1 GCA_947175005.1 uncultured Ruminococcus sp.
CTGATAGGGCTTTTTTTCAAAGGCGGAGAGCATGGAGCGTTTTTTGGATTAGTCCCGCTCCGCCATTACCTTCTCTGCCAGCCGCAGCAGTTCATCATCGTCAGCCCGACGGGCAGCCCGCCTGAAAAGCGCCGACTGCACGATCTGCGATTTTTCAAGCACACTGCCGTTCTCCCCCGCCGAAAGCTCATCAAGAGTAAGAGCTTCTCTGCGGACAGCCTCCCAGTCTATATTAAATTTTTCCGTGAACACCCTTGCGCATTCCGGGTCAGCCTTTTTCAGCCTCCTCACCTTCTTGCCGCCGTCGGTGCATTGCGAAAAGAACCGGTCCAGGCTGAATCTGTTCGCTCTCGGGTGTTCCAGCATTTTCCGTCCCACATCATTTACTATCCGCTCAAAATAATCCTTATCCAGTTCAAAAAGGCATATGCACAGAATCTCAAAGCCGTCGTTCCAGCCGTTATAAACAAACCTTTTTCCGCTGCGGCGGTCGGTCTCTCTTATGTATATTTCATTAAAAAAGTCCGATATTTTTTCCATGAGACCGCTGTCATTGCATTCACGGTAAAGAAACACAAGAAAATTCGACATCTGCAAGCATTCCCAGCTGCCGTCAATACTCCGTGTAAGCCTTTTCATAACAATATCCGCAAAATATTCCGGCTGTCCCGTCAGCATAGCCGCATCACAAAGATATGCTCCTCTGCTCCCCTCGTCCTGCATACTAAAGCAAGTGTTGGAGGTGCAGCACTCCGCAATTATTTTTGCGTATTTCATAGGGTCGCCGCAGCAATTCAGAAAACGCAGTGCGTTTCCGTACCCGTCCGCAAGCAGCCGTTTAAATTCGCTCTTTTTTAAGTCTTTCAAATAATCCTCCTTACGGTTGTTATTGATACATTTAACGCCTTGCATAACGCTATGCAAGGCGCAGCGATCGTGACTTGCATTTGGCTGCTGATTACACAGCGTTGTGCAAATCATTAAAATAAATCATAGAAAATCTCCTCCAGCACATCACCCAGCCACTTCCAGAACTCAATGTCAAAGCTGTCGATAATGGAGAAAAACACAAAAAAAATCACTATCAATACAACGCAGCCCGTGCCCTTTTTCCTGCCGCCCTCCACCGAGGGACGCTCGCTTGCAGGCGGACTTTGATATGTACCGCCGGGCTGTGCTTGATGTGCCCGGTGTTCCGGGCGGTTTGCGTTGCCTGCATAAGGTCTGCTGTAGCTTTCCTTTTCATGGGTGTGCCTGCCGCCGTCAAATTCACGGTAATTATCACAGCTTATATTGCTGCCCGTGTAGGTGTTATCGGGATAGACAGCAGCTCCGCAGTGGGAGCAAAAGTCGTCGTCACGGCTTAATCTATGGCATTCGGGACACATTCTCATAAGCTTTTTACCCCCTTTGGAAGCATTATTTTAAAAGTCGGGAACAGCGCTGCATTATAAGCGCTGTCCCCTTTCACACTATTATCTGCAAATATACTTGTAAATACTCCAAACCAAAAACAAGCCGCACAATCATAGCGCTAAGCAATCGCAATTATCCCTCATACTCCACTATTCTGACAGAATCCATAACCACCTGTGTCAAGGGCTTTTCGTTATCGTCGGTCTCCACACCGGAAATACTGCGGACAATGTCCATTCCCTCAAAAACCTGCCCGAATACGGTGTAACCTCCGTCAAGGTGGGGAGTGCCGCCCTTTTCACGGTACATCTCTTGGACGTTTGCCGGGTAATTATAGCCTATCTGCTCAAAAAAGTTTTCAACATATTGGATATTGCCGTCCTCATCGTAATAACTGCCCGAATATATAAATTTTTCGGGGCTGTTCACTATATAAAACTGGCTGCCGTTGGTGGTAGGTCCACCGGAATTGGCATATGCCACAGCGCCGCTGAAATGGTAAAGTCCCTCGGGAACGCCGCCGTCAAACTTGTCTCCCCATAGGCTGCTGCCGCCGAAGCCGTCGCCTCTGGGGTCGCCGCCCTGTATCATAAAATTGGGGATTATGCGGTGGAATATCAGTTCGTCGTAATAGTTCATTTCCGCCAGTCCCACAAAATTGTCCACACCCGCCTTAGCTGCCTCGGGGAACAGCTTTATTTTAATATCACCGTAATCCCGAACACTGATAACTGCGATCTTCTCGCCTTTAACGGGAGGGGTAAAGTTAAGTATTTCCGCATCTTCAAGTGGTGCGGTTGCCTCGTTTGAAACCGAATCGGTCGCTGCGGCAGGGGTTGTGTCCCCCTGTGTGCCGCTCTCTCCGCAAGCCGTAAAGAGCATTCCCGAGAATATTGTCATTGTAAGCATTGCCGCAATTGCAGCGTATCTTCTGTTCTTCATTTTTTTCAGACCTTTCAAAATTATGTTAATATTTCCGAAATTATAACGGAGCATTAAAATATGTCCGATAAATTTCTTTGGCATTCATTCACAATAAATTTACTTTCCGCTGTCTCCCGTCACAGTTACCTTCAGCATATTCGTATTTCCCGCCACACCGAGAGGGATACCCGCTGTGATTACCGTAACATCGCCCTTTTGCAGCAGTCCCGCTTTGGTGGCGGCCTCAATTGCACCGTCCAGCAGCTCATCGGTATTGCTTTTCTCGTCCATCATAAGGGGAATAACTCCCCAGGAGAGGTTCATCTGACGGCAGACAATGGGGCTGGGAGTGCAGCCGATTATAGGGCAGGCAGGGCGGAATTTCGAGAGCATTTTCGCCGTGTCGCCTGTCTTGGTAACGGTGACTATCGCCTTTGCCCCCAGGTCGTGAGCGGTGGTGCAGGCGGCGTGGGAAATAGCGTTGGTAATGCCGTTCCCCTTTTCCTGCTCACGGCTGCGCAGGCGGCTCACATAGTTGATGTCATTCTCGGTGGTCTCGGCAATGAGCGCCATGGTGCGCACTGCCTCAACGGGGTGCTTGCCCGCTGCGGTCTCGCCGCTTAGCATTATGGCGGAGGTGCCGTCGTAAATAGCGTTGGCAACGTCGGTTATCTCCGCTCTTGTGGGTCTAACATGGGTTATCATGCTTTCAAGCATTTGTGTAGCGGTAATTACCTGCTTGCCTGCATTGTAACCCTTGCTGATAAGGCTTTTCTGAATGGCGGGTATCTGCTCGAAGGGTATCTCCACGCCCATATCGCCTCTTGCAACCATTATGCCGTCGGCAATTTCCAGTATCTCGTCAATGTTCCTCACGCCGTCCATATTCTCTATTTTCGCAATAATTCTCGGTGTGCTCCAGCCCAGGCTTTTTATGAATTTTTTAAGATACGCCACATCCGCTGCACTGCGCACAAAGGATGCCGCAATAAAGTCGAAGCCGATCTTAGCCCCGAACTCCAGGTCGTTCATATCCCGCTCGGAAAGATAGGGCATGGAAAGCTCCACTCCGGGGACGTTTATTCCCTTGTTAGTGCCTATCTCGCCCCCGTGAACAACGCGGGTCTTTATCTCATTTCCCGAAACGGAAATGACCTTCAGCTCCACAGCGCCGTCGTTTATGAGAATCGCCGTACCCGCCTTAACGTCCCCGGGAAGCCCCTTAAAGGAAATAGAGGCTATTTCCCTGTCGCATATCCGCTCCTCGGTGGTAAGGGTGAATTCGTCGCCGTCCTGTAGGGTCACAGGACTTTCTTCAAATTTCCCCAAACGTATCTCGGGGCCTTTCGTATCCAGCAGCGCCGCCACAGGCAGCTTCAGTTCGTCCCGCAGTGCGGATAACTGCCTGAATCTCTTCTCATGGTCGGAAAAATCCCCGTGGGAAAAATTGAACCGCGCCACATTCATTCCCGAAAGCATAAGCTCCCGCAAAACCGCGTCATTATCCGTGGCAGGGCCTAAGGTGCAGATTATTTTGGTCTTTCTCATAAACTTACATCTCCTTGAAAATCAAAGCTGTATCATTAGATGTGCACAGCACATATATATGCAGAATACATATCCGTGAAATACTCTATATAGGTATATTACACCGCCAAGTCAAGAATATTCAGCGCAATAACAAAATAAAGCAGCGTGGAAAGAGCGTCCACCATGGTGGAAATAAGGGGTGCGGACATAATCGCGGGATCAAGGTGTATCCTCTTTGCCAGCATAGGCAGAATGCCGCCCAGCAGCTTTGCCAGTATTACCGTAACAATCAGAGTAACGGAAACTATCAAAGCAATTTTCAGATCATGATACATTATCATTATCCTTGCAAAGTTCACCACGGAAAGTATCACGCTGCACACAAGCGCAATGCGAATCTCCTTGAACACCACCTTGAAGAAATCCTTCGGACGGATCTCCTCCATTGCCATGCCCTGGATTATCATAGCCGAGGCCTGCGAGCCGCAGTTTCCGCCTGTGTCGGTAAGCATGGGCATAAACGCCACCAGCAGCGGCACAGCGGATATGAGGGACTCAAAATGAGTGGTGATGACACCCGTTATAGTCGCCGAGATCATCAGGATAAGCAGCCATACTATTCTGCTGCGGGCGTGCTTCCACACGCTGCGCTTGAAGTAGCCCCCCTCGTCGTCGGGCACGACCGCGCTCATGCGGGCAAGGTCTTCCGCGTTCTCTTCACGGATAACGTCCATTACATCGTCGAACGTGATTATACCCACTATGCGCCCGTCGGCGTCGGTCACAGGCAGGGCGGCAAGGCCGTGCTTGCTGAGAAGATTCGCAGCCGACTCCCTGTCCTCCTGTACCTCAATGCTTATGACAGTGGTGTCCATTATATTTTCGATCTTTTCGTCCTCGTCCGCCACCACCAGATCAAGCAGCGAGATAGTACCCATAAGACGGCGGCTGTCGGTAACATAGCAAGTGTAAACCGTTTCTTTCACAATGCCTACCGCTCTTATCCGCTCCATTGCCTCTTTAACGCTGTCGTCACGGCGGAAATATACGAACTCTGTGGTCATTATCGACCCTGCGCTGTCCTCGGGATAGTTGAGCAGCTCGTTTATCTGACGGCGCTTTGCGGGGTCGGCATTTTTGAGGATTCGGGAGACCACGTTTGCGGGCATTTCCTCGATAATGTCCACCGTATCGTCAAGGAAAAGCTCGTCCAGCACCGCCTTCAGCTCGCTGTCGGAAAAGGCGTTTATAAGTATCATCTGCAATGAGCTGTCAAGGTATGTGAATGCGTCCGCTGCCAGTTCCTTTGGCAGTATGCGGAAAATAAGGGTCAGCTCTTTTTCGCCGACGTCCTCATGCTCGTCGGAAAGCTCCGTTAAAAGTCCCGCAATATCCGCAGGCATCATCTCCTGCAGGGCAATTTTGAGCTGCGGGAATGCCCTGTGCTTTACCAGCACTACAGCTTCTGTTTTATCCATTTTAAAAACCTCCTCTACTGGAGGCAAGAATTTCGGAGGCAGGAGGCAGGAAACTGCACCCTGCATTTACTCTGTATTACTTGCCGTCCGTTATATTAGGGAGGCGCAAACCGCTTTTACTCTGCCGCCGTGGGTGGTATAAAAATACGGACACCCAAATAGCGTGCAGAGCCTCTTCGCGGTATCGCGCCGCTGCCTGAGTTGTCCATAAGTTCACTTCCCTTTCTAAAAAATCGGGTTTTCATAAAACCACATACTAATATTATACAATATTCCCGTCCTTCTGTCAAGTGCGGAACAATATTTTTTTAAATTTTCCAAAATAAAAGGCAAGATGAAAATTTCACCTTGCCGCGGCGTGCCGCCCGACACGCTTTTATGATACACACAAACAATATAAATCAGAATTTACAGGGCATTCCAATAAACAAAAAAGATCAAGACACAACCCCAGGCATTTCCGGTTAATTTACGAACGATCAACATTCCATATATCAGAAACATTGTAACCAGCATATTTATTACAGCATAAAGCGATACTCCAACAACTCCGTGAATGAGAATACACATAATAGCGCAAATCAGTGCGCCCCAATCCCACAATTTATACTTTGATGGGAGTAATTCACTGATTTTATCACGAATAACAACATAGTTAAACCCTTCAAAGAAGCCCCAACATACCGCCGTAATCAGCATACCCAACACATTATATGGAAATCCGCTTGAAAGCAATTCCGGTGTTGTATTTACGTCCCAAAAAGGACACCATTTATGAACTTTTCCATTATACAAACAATAAATAAAGTCGGGAACACAGCAGGCAAGACATAAAACGCATGAAATTATTAAGTTCTTTGATCGTAATCCAAATAATTTAAAACTTTCTTTTCTCAGCAAGCAAACTATCGTAATTCCAAGTCCCGCCAAACCAAACTGCGCTCCGACACCTATAATTAAAATTCGTATAACTATATTTATTGATTGGTCGTATACAAGGCTATTCATTTTGTCACTCATCAGCATGTATATTGTCAATGATGTAAATGACACGACAGCAATTATCAATAAATCCTGCAATAACTGTTTTTTTCTTTTCTGCATCATTCTTTGCTACCCCCGATAACCGATATTTTATATATATATATAACTCTTTAACAAGCTTGCAAGCAAGCGGCTCGCCGATAAATTCCGATTTACCGTACTCCCGTTATTAACAAAGCTTACCCTTTTCTCCGATTTTCATAACCGGGTCTGCCACGTCCCGACCTTGCACGGGGTCTCCCTCCGGGGACAGGCTTGCTTCGTCTGCCGCTGCCTCGCCTGCGGTCGTCCTCTATGCGCTCTCCCCTGCCCTCGTAGGCTTTCACCGTCACACGCTGACCGTTGATCTTTACCCCGCTCATGGCGTCAAGCACGTGTTCCTTGTCCGCCTCGGGCACTTCAACGGTAGTGAAACGGTCGTAAATATCTATCTTCCCGAAAGACTTCCCGGGCATTCCCGTTGCCTCGACCAATGCTCCCAAAACGAAATTCGGCGCAAGGGAATTGGAACGACCTGCGGAGATCTCCACCTTGACGGTTTTTCCCCGCCGTCCCCGTGAACCGCTTTCACGTGTGGCACTTGTGTCTCGATATTCGCGGCGTGACAGCCCCGTGATTTCGGGAATATTCTTCATATCCTTTGAAAGCCGCATTCCCAGCAGTGCGGCGGCTATGTCCTCCGCTGTGACCTCTTCCGTGCAAAGCTTTTCAACCTGCGATCTGAACGCCGAATATTTCCCGCTTTCCACAGCGGCGGCAAGCTTCTCTGAAAAACGCTCGGTCTTGCGGGCGATTATCTCGTTCCTGTCGGGCAGTTCCTCCCTCGGAATGTCGGTCTTGATGAATTTGGAAATGTCCCGCAGCTCGTAAAACTGCTTCCTGCCGCTGATTATGCTGTATGCCCTGCCGCTTTTGCCCGCTCTGCCGGTTCGTCCTATGCGGTGAATGTAATATTCGTTGTCCTGGGGCAGGTCATAGTTAAAGACCATGTCCACTCCCTCAACGTCAATGCCCCTTGCGGCAACGTCGGTGGCGATAAGTATATTTATCCTGCCTGTTTTAAAGGCGGAAAGCACCTGTGTGCGGCTTGCCTGCTTCATATCCCCGTGCAGCCCCGCAGCCTTGTACCCTGCGGAAACAAGGGCCTCGGTAAGCTCGTCCACCATTTTTTTCGTGTTGCAGAAAACCATGGCAAGGGCAGGCTCAAAGGCGGTCATCAGCAGCCGCAGAGCGTCGGTCTTTCTGCCCATGGGCACTTCAAAATAGCTCTGCTCAATGCCGTCCACAGTTCTTGCCTTGCTCTCCACCTTAATAAGCTCGGGGTCACGCTGGAACTGCTTTGTTATAGCCATTATCGGGGGCGGCATAGTGGCGGAGAAAAGGGCTGTCTGCCGCTCCTCGGGCACGTCATGCAGGATAGTTTCGATATCCTCTCTGAAGCCCATATTGAGCATTTCGTCCGCCTCGTCAAGGATTATCAGGGAAAGCCCGTCCAGCTTTAAAGTCCCCCGCCGCATATGATCCATAACACGCCCGGGAGTGCCCACGATAATATTTGCGCCCCTTTTAAGCTCACGTATCTGAAGCTCCATGGAAGCCCCTCCGTAGACTGCGCAGGGCTTTATCCAGGGCATATATTTTGCAAATTTGCGTATCTCCCCCGTGGCCTGCATGGCAAGCTCTCTCGTGGGGCAGAGAATAAGGGTCTGAACTCCCTTTTTATCCCGCTGCATAAGGGCTATGGCGGGTATTCCGAAAGCGGCGGTCTTGCCTGTGCCCGTGTTGGACTTTCCAACAAGGTCACGCCCGGAAAGCATTACGGGAATTGCCTTTTGCTGAATTTCTGTGGTTTCCTCATAGCCCATGTCGGCAACCGCTCTTAGTATCTGTTCGGGTAGATTAAGTTCGTCAAATAACATAAATTTTTAGCTCCTGTAAATGATCGGCGGACAATGGCAAAGATGTTTGCCGCAAATGCGTTTACCGCAAATGCGCTTGCCAATAGCCTTGCCAAAAGGC
>CAMWLD010000084.1 GCA_947175005.1 uncultured Ruminococcus sp.
CAAATATTAACCGACAATTTCCCCCTCCACAGCCCAGTTATGGGTCTTAGTCACTCTGACATCATGCATAGTACCTATAAGAGAACGCTCTCCCTTTACCAACGTTATGATAAATTCATTGCTCTTGCCGCTGATAAAGCCCTTGTATTCCCCGTCAAAAAGCACACGGAAAATCCTCCCCTCAAACCGTTTGTAGCCCTCTTCAGCCAGCTGCCTTTGCAGTGTCAGCAAACGCTGCATACGCTCGGATTTTTCTCCCTCGGGGGTCCTGTCCTCCATTGCAGCCGCCCTTGTGCCGCTGCGTTTTGAGTAAATAAACGAGAAAATATTGTCATACCTCACCCGCTTCATAATTTCCAGCGTGTCACAAAAATCTTCCTCGGTCTCATTGGGAAACCCCACAATAATATCCGTAGTAAGGGACAGCCCCGGCATTACGCTGCGTGCATAGTCCACAAGCTCCATGTACCGCTCCGACGTGTACCCCCTGTTCATTTCCTTTAATATCCTGTCGCTCCCCGACTGCAAGGGCAGATGAACGCTTTTGCAGACCTTTTCACACTCCGCAACAGCATTAAAAAAATCCCGCCCTGCGTCCTTGGGGTGGGGGGACATGAACCGAATGCGGAAATCCCCGTCAATACGGTTTATTCTATACAGCAGCTCGGGAAAATCAATCCCTGCTGCCGTCCCCCTGCCGTAGGAGTTCACATTCTGCCCCAGCAGCATTATCTCCTTGCAGCCGCCCTCCGCAAGCCCCTTTATTTCTTCGATTATATTTTCCGGTTCACGGCTTCTTTCCCTGCCTCTCACATACGGTACAATGCAATAGCTGCAAAAATTATTGCAGCCGTACATTATCGAGACACCTGCCTTGTAACTGTCCGTCCGCACAGGGTCGATACCCTCGAAGCATTCGCCATTCCTACAGGCAGTATCGCTCACAAATTTTCCCTCGGTCAGAACCTCGTAAAGCAGCCTCGGCAGCTCCCTCATGGCAGAAGTGCCGAAAAGAATATCCACAAAAGGATACGACTGCCGCAGCTTGACCGTTGTTTTTTCTTCTTCCGCCATGCAGCCGCAGATGATTATTATCAACCCGGGATTTTCTTTTTTCAGCCGCTTCAGTTCTCCGATGTGTCCATACACCTTTACCTCTGCATTTTCCCGCACAGCGCAGGTGTTGAGCACTATTATATCTGCCTCGTCGCGGCTCACAGTAACGCCGCAGCCAAGTCCGCATAAAATTCCCGTTATCTTCTCTCCGTCGCTCACATTCTGCTGACAGCCGTAGCTGTGCACATAGCATAAAGGGGGCTGTTCCCTCTTCTCAAAAATTTCCCGAACCTTTTCTTCGTAATTCATTTTATTTTCCTCTAAATTATTTATGTATAAACAGCAATAAAAACTTCTGACTTTTAGTAAACATAATAACCCTCATATCCCATTCCCGAAACCGTCGAAACAGCAGCGGCAAATTCCTCGGCAGACATGGACTCACGGTCAAGAAAAGCCTCTGTGGGAATATCTCCGCACTGCCTCTCCACCTCGGCAAAAACCGCCATGATCTTGTCGTCCTCGTCAAGGTAATCGAGAATTATCTCCTCGCCCCCCGCTACCATGGTCTTAGCAATATTGTCCTCGGAATAATCTATAAGTATGGTGCAGCCCTGCAAAAGATCGGGGTGGAAAATCTCGCTGTAATCCTTTATTATGGAGTTTGCGGTAATTCGTATCATCACCCTTGCGCCCTTTTCGCTGCCCGCCTCGGTCATCATGCAGGCAAGGGAGGCAAGCGCCTTGTAGCGCGCGCTGCTGAACGGAGTAATATGCTCCCCTATCAGCTCAACATCTGTAGAACGGAAATCGGGGAAAACAAAATCCTCGCAAATGATCTCCCCGAAGCCTGCGCCTCCAAGCTCCCTCATAATGTCGCACAGGTAATCCTGCGCCACCTCGTCAAAGGGGTCTATCCAGGGCTTTCCGCCGTTGTCGGGGGCGGCGTCCAGCCAGGTGGTGTCGTCATTGCTTCGGTATGAACCGTCACGGTAATCGCCGTAGCGGTTGTTATCTTTCAGCACGCTGACCAGCGCCACAGGCCGTAAGCCCTTGGCAAGGGCGGCATTTGCCGCCTGTTTTGCCGTGACTTCCGATTTTATGGGCTTTTCCCCGTCTGTAACCGTTGCCACAAAGGGTATCTCCGTTTTGTAGTAGAATGCGCCGCCGTCGGCTTTCATGGGCATTATCACCGCCGAAGCCCCGCTGCTGCGTATCTCGTCCAAAGCGGCTTCAAGGCTGTCAAAGTCCTGCATATCCTCCAGTGAAATGGTGTAAGCCGCCCCGCCGTTTTTAACGTCCGTGGAAACAGGGGCTGTATTTACATCAGCCTCGGTAACAGCAGGCTGCACAGGCCGCGCTGTCCCCTCGGTAACAATGGTCTCGGCAGGCGCTTCGGGAGGAGCTTTTCCCTCGGTCTGCGCCGTGGCTGTTATGGGCGCATTAAGAATGTCGGGCAGCGACTCGGTTTGTACGGGTTCGCTCTCATTGACCGTGCCCATATCGTCCGAAATATCGGGGGCGGAGGTGTCCGTCTGCTGTTCGGGACTCCACGGCTCGCTAACGATCTGCGTTTCCCTCGCCTTGATATAATCGCCGATAGGTCCCGCGACGCTGTAGCCCACGAAAACCAGCACTGCCACCGCCGCAACGCTTGCGGCAATTTTAATGCCGTTATTGTTTCTTCTTTTTATCTTGTAACGCCTCTTGGGACGGAATATTCTTTTATTTTTTCTCATTTTTGACTTACTCCCTTTTTTAATTAATAATTAATAGTTAATAATTAATAATGATTTTTGTTAATGCTTTCCTGTCAACGGCTCTTGCCGGATTACTCTATAATTATTTTCCCGAAATTTGCCCGAAAAATTATTAATTCGGAGAAAATAAAAATTTATAGATCCGCTTAAATTTTTTCTGCCAAATTTAACCGAAAAAACAGTTTATCCGACAAATTCAAAGCAGAAAAAAAACATTATATTTCCGGGTTTTTCGGGAAATATTCCGTTAAAATCATTCCGAAAATTATCCTCAAAAAATGTTCTTTACATAAAACTCAAGGAAATATTTTGCTTGGGATTTCTTGCCGCAGATCATTCTGCCGCAGATCATATGCAATTATCCGCCTATGCCGTAAATTGCCATGGCAATAAGCCCGGTGTAAAGCATTATGGCGGGAAATCCTCTGAATGCGGCAGGGACTTTTTCGGAACACAAATGCCCGTAAACTCCCGAAAGCATTATGGCTGCCAGCCCGAAGCCCGCTCCCGAGCAAAGACCGAAAAGCAGAAATTCCGACAGACTCTCGCAGCGGGAAACGCTTAAAAATATTGTACCCATAACCGTGCTGTTAAACGCAGAGATGTGAACATATTTTTTCAGTCTCCCGAAATTTCGTCCGCCAAAGGCACGGAGAAGAACCAATGTGGCAGCGTAAATTATCCCTATCGCCGCCGCATAAAGCAAGGGCATAAAGGCTCTGTCCGCCTGAACTCCCCATACCTTCATCAGCCGTCCCGCCGCACCTGCGCAAAGAGTGAACCACATGACGCCCAGACAAGCGCCTATGAGATTGCGTTTATTTTTTGCGGCGGTTATCATGGTGCTTACTCCAAAGGCACGGGAAAACACCGCATTCTCCGTCAGCACCGCAGCCGCAGCGGATAATAAAAATCCGCCTGTTAAGCTGTTATCCATATTTTTCACCATACCGTTCCGGTCAGTCCATGATAATAGGTTTATTCGGTTAAATTTTCCAAAAATATTTACAAAAATTAAAACCGAACCAAATTCATATAAACGACACGTCAGACACCGTTATTATTATTAATTGTTCTTCGTTACCCGAATAAGCGCACCCATAAGCCCTATTAAAATAAAGCCTCCGCAGGGTGCGGACAAAATGGGTATGACAGTGTTCACGCCGTAAAGCACGCCGCCTATCCCTCCCTGAGAGAAAAGCTCACGCACCGCTCCCAGTAAAATAAGCGCCATATCAAAGCCCAGAATGTGGGAAATAACATCCGTCACAAACCGCCCGCCTTTCATTCGGAAAAAGCGCAGCTCCGAGCCTCTTACCACAAAATCCCCCGTAACTATAAGGGTGAGGAAAACTCCCAAGGAAGCGGGGCTTACAGGCGAAAATTTTTCCGCCGCCAAATAGCATGGAATATACACCGCCGCCGCAGTCAGCGTATATAATATTATACGCAGGGCATAGGGTATCTTTCGCGGAAGCAGACGGGAGACCATAAGCGCCCCGAAAGTGGTCATTGAAAAAAGCAGGGCATATCCAAGGGCAGTGCTCAATGAATTGCCGAGAATTACCGCAGGGGCTGCGGACATTCCCGCTGCAAACACGGGATTGTGCGACCATATACCGTCAAGCGGCGACCATTTTCTTTCACTTTTCACGGGTGCGTTTTCTCCCCTTTCGCAAACGGTTTAACGTATTATTTCGTATATCATCACAAAAAAATTTATCGGATATTACAGAAAAATTTTTGCAAATCTCCTACGTATTTTTGGGGTACTTTACCGATAAATTTTAATCGGGAAATATCAAAAAATTTTCGGGCATATTTTTGGCGGATCCTTCGGAAAATATCATTAAAATTTTCCAAAAAAGTTACAAATTAGCGGCAATCCCGACTGTCGGCAACGTCCGACTGTCAGCAACGTCCGACAACATTCACTGCGTTTTTTCGGACTGCGCAGCCGCAGGTCTGCCGACAATATTATCCGCCAAAAAAGCAAACGGTGCGGCTATGACGCAGGAGTAGACCGCAGGAAAGCGCAGGGAGGAAATTTCCGAAACTATTATTATAAGGATTCCCGAAATTATGCCGAAAATTATCCGCCCGGAAATTTTCTCCGGAATATGCCCGCCGCAGGACAAGACCGCAACAGCGAAAATGTCAACGGCGCAGGCGGCAAGGCTTTTATTCCCGAAAAGGAGAATATACCCCAAAAACACCGCCGCTTCGGGAATCAGCACGCTTCGGGGATACGCCCCCATGAAAATAACAGCAGCCCCGCAGACCATTACCGTAACAGCCCCGGTGCAGCCGAGAGGTGCCGGGGTACTGCCCACCAGCAGCTCCAGTTCGGAAAATTCTCCGCCCGAAACGCCTCCCGAAAAAGCACGGTATAACTGCTCTGTTACTGTATTTGCCAGCCCCAGCGGTTCAAAGGGCTTGGGATAAAAATGCGTTTGCCGATAAAAGGACAACTCTGCGAAAATATATCCTGCGGCTGCCGGGCATATAATTTCACAGCCCCTGCCGCCGAAGGGATGCTTGGCTATGCATACCGCAAAAACGCACGCTCCCGCAGCAATCGTGTACGGCACGGAAGCAGGCAGCAGGCAGGCTATGGCAAGCCCTGTGACAATGGTGGAAAGATCGTGGATACGCAGCCGCTTTTTTCGCAGGATAAGGCAGACAATGTCCGCACCCAGACAGCTTGCCGCGCACACCGCAGCCACTGCCGCCGCTCTCGGGCCATAGTAGTAAACACCCATTGCGCAGTGCACAAGCAATACTGCCGTTAAGGAACTTTCCGCTCCGAAGCCCTCGGGCAGCTTGGTTTTTTCCCTGTTTAAAGCGGCTTCGAGCATTTTGGGGGATTTATTTTTCATGGGATTCCTCCGCATATTTTTATGTTGATAAGCTCTGCTGCAAGAGGCAGGAGGCAAGAAAAAGCCTGTTGTACAGAGCGTTTTTTGTTTTAATTTGTTTACGATCCGAACAGCAGTGTGCTGTATTATTCATAATAAGGAGTTGATTTTTTGCGCAGTGAACGTATTGGGAAAAACGCCCTGAAAATAACCCTCAGCGGAAGCGAGCTTAAAAATTCGGGTATCTCCCAAAAGGAAATTTTTGATTACAGCTCACAGAGCCTCTCAAGGTCTCGGGACGGAAAGACCGAGGAGCTTGTAAAAGCGCTGTGGCAAAGGCTTCTTCGGGAAAACGCCTTTGACGACGTCTGCCCTCAGAGTTTCGGGGAACGCCCCACAATTGAAATTATCCCCGCCAAGGATAAAGGCTGCGTTATTTACATAACGGGCGAAAATCCGTATTATCCGTCCGCAGGTCTTACGCCGCCTAAATATGCCGCCGTTTTTTTCAGTCCGAAGCCCCTAATAAAGGTGTGCACCCTGCTTTGCCGCAGCTCCCTGTCCAAGGATTCCGCACTGTGGGCGAACCGCAGATCGGCGCTGCTGACATTCCGTCTGCCGCAAAAGAAATGTGACCTCGCCGACGACATAAGGGAACTTGTCTCTGTTACAGCGATAAACGAGCATATCCCCGAAGCGATCGCCGAACATTTCAGTCCGATCATTGAGAAAAACGCTCCGGAAATACTGCTTAAAGCTTTTGGGGAAAGGTGAGATTTCCCGAAAGTATCAGCATTCCCCTTGCAGCTTTTTCACAGCTGCCGCCATATCCGGGGCACGGAACAGATACGACCCTGCCACCAGAATATCCGCTCCGGCTTTTACGGCGGCAGGGGCAGTCTCGCCGTTTATCCCGCCGTCCACCTGAATAAGAACGGGCAGCCCCGCCTCGGTCATATGCTGCTTTAAAGCCCGCACACGGTCAAGAGTTTCGGGGATAAAGACTTGTCCCCCGAAGCCCGGCTCCACGGTCATTTGCAGGATAAAGTCGGCTTTTTCCGCATAGGGCAGCACACGTTCAAGGGGCGTTGTCGGCTTTACCGCCAGCCCTGCCTTTGCGCCCCCAGCCCTTATCATTTCCAGTGCAGCGGCAGGGTCGGAGACAGCTTCGGTATGAAAGCTTATCATATCCGCTCCCGCTTCGATAAATGCGGGTATGTATTTTTCGGGATCTGTTATCATAAGATGAACGTCCACCGGAAGAGACGTGCCCTTTCTTATGCCCTTAAACATTGGTATCCCGAAGCTGATGTTATTCACAAAAACCCCGTCCATAACGTCAAAGTGGACGTGTCCGCAGCCTGCGGAGCTTATTTTTTCAAGTTCCCTCCCCAGGTTCAGCACATCTGCGCTGAGAAGGGAGGCCGATATTATTGTATTCATTTTTAATCCTCTTTATTAATGGGAATTTATTTTCCGTAATGATTCTGTTTTATCCAAGCTTCATTTTTGAAAGTTCACTTTTATTCTTCAGGATCAGATCATACATCCACCTGCAGATATATATTTCATTATCGTATATCCATTGGTCGATCTTTTCCGATTCGTCCAGCCATTCTTCGGGATAGTCAAAGTTATCACGGTATTTTTCGTTTGCATAGTCGTGTATGCCGCAGGCATAAATTTCCGACATTTCGCATTCGTTTTCGGAATCAAGAAATGATATTACCCTTTCAAATTTTCCTTTTTGGAACGCTCCGCTCTCGTAATACTGCCATACTCCGCAGCGAAGGCTCATTCCCGTCCAACTGCTGATTTCCATAAACATAAAAGCAACATCTGGGATTTCAGTAAAAGGCATTTTCCCGAACCTGTCATAAAACAGCATAAAAAGCCGGGTTTCATATTCGCAGAAATTTTCATATCCCGATGATTCAAGAGAATCTATCAATTCATTTACTGTGTTGAAGTTCATATTGTCTCCCCCGAACATAATTCAGCTGATACCCTAATTATTTTCAGATACCGAAAAATTGGAATTAAACTGCTTATTGCTCCAAATCAACAGTGATCGTTTCCCACAGCTTACCGTAATACGACAGTCTGCGGTCAACAAGCTCCTTATGTACCTGTTCCAATGCCATATATGTGAGCTTTTTTAATGCCTCGCAGGTTTTGCAAGTATAACAGGCAACAGGTCTGTTTACGGTATCCCAAAGTATTTCTATATGAAACAAACCTCTGTTATCATCATAGCCGTTTCCGATAATAAGGCTTAAAAATATCGGCCTTTCGGCATTTTCGCCGCTGTACGGATACTGTGCATGAAGCATACATTCTGTAAGATGTGTTTCTGCATAAAGCAGCCTTCCGTCCGAAAAATCAAATTCACTCCAAAAATCATGGGGAAGCTCAGACATTACAACACCCCTATTTTTAATCAAATAACCCCTACGCATACGGCTATTGACCAAACCGCATTACCCCTATAATAAGTATAAACCAAAACCGCCCCTTTCGTCAATAGAATTTGGGCGGGATTTTTCATTTTTACGTTTCGACCATTTTCGGGGGATTACAAAGGCGGGAATTGTGCATTTTTTCCGATAATATATGTGCATTTCCGTCCTGTCAAAATTCCTCGGCAGGAAAATTATTACAAATTGGTTAAAATATATCAAAAGCCCTTTACTTTTAGCGTTTACTATGTTAAAATAGATTTATAT
>CAMWLD010000085.1 GCA_947175005.1 uncultured Ruminococcus sp.
CAATAAGAGTTATGCCGAAGCCTTTGCAGATTTCCTCCAACTCGGTCACACCGCAGGCGGCATTTTTCCCAAGACGAAAGTCCCTGCCGCATACCGCAGCCCTTGCCCGAAGCTTTTTTTTAAGGATATCTCTCACAAACTCATCCGCGCTCATATCCCGCACAAAGGCAAAATCGGGGTTATACACAAACCTGACTCCCTCGTCGGCAAGCAAGGCAAGCTTTTTTTCCTCTCCGTAAACAGGCAGGAAATCCGCTCCTTTTGTGTTAATTGTCGCAGTCTTAAAGGTGCACACGGCAGGAGCAAGTACATTTTTACTGTCGCTGTTTTTTAAAGCAAATTCTCTTGCAGCGCCTATCACCGCCCTGTGCCCCAAATGCACGCCGTCAAAGACCCCCAAGGCAACCACAGTATCACAGTCGGCAGCGGCATTATTTTCTATTATTGTAAGTTTATTTTTTGGATTTTCACCCAAAGCTATCACCCAAGTTATTTTTTAATAAAAATTCTTCTCCGACCGCAGAACATTGCCGTCCGTTTTTGCAATTCCTAAGAAATCTCCCTTTGCTCCGTAAATGCGAAATCTGTCTGCACCCTTTGGCAAGGGAGGCAGCCGTTTTATATCAAGCTTAACGCCGTTGCGATACATTCGCTCTCTTGCCTCGTCAAGCCTAATTTCGGGAAGCGAGGCAAAAACCGTATCCACAGGCAGCAGAAATTTACTCAAATTCTCTCCCCTGTCGGCCGCTTGCTGCAAATCCTCAAAGGTAACGCAGTCCTCCAGAGAAAACCCGCAGGCGGCAGTCCTTACCAGTCCTGTCATTATGCCGCCGCAGCCAATCGCCTCACCTATATCGTTGATAAGCGTGCGGACATACGTGCCTTTGGAGCAGGAAATCTCCAACTCCCCACGCCGCTCATTTTCATTATAGGAAAGTATCTCAAGACTGTAAACAGTCACGGGACGAGGCTGCCGCTCAACGGTCTTACCCTGTCTTGCAAGCTCATAAAGCCGCTTGCCGTTTACGCTGACAGCCGAATACATGGGAGGAATCTGCATAATATTCCCGCAGAATTTCCCCGCAGCCTTTTCCAGTTCATCACGGGAAACAGCCCTGTCATTTTCCGAAATAATATTCCCTGTGCTGTCCTGGGTGTCGGTGACTTTGCCCAAAGCAAATTCCGCCCTGTATGTCTTGTCATGGCAAAGAAGCATATCCACAGCCTTTGCGGCATTTCCCGCAAACACAGGCAGCACCCCCTCCGCCATAGGGTCAAGAGTTCCTGCGTGTCCTAAGCGGCGAGTCTTTAAAATCCCCCGCAGCTTTGCGATCACATCAAAGGAGGTAAACCCCGCAGGCTTGTACATACAGAGAATGCCCTTTATTTCGCCGCAAACTCCGTTTGCCATTGTTACGACAGCCATAGATCAAACCCCAGTGCAGAGGCAATAGCGGAAAGAGCTTTCATTTTCACCTGTTCAAGAGTGCCCTCTACCGAACAGCCCGCAGCCCTTGCGTGACCGCCGCCGCCCAGCTTTCCGCAGATAGCGGAAACGTCCGCTTCCTCGGTGCTTCTCATGGATATTTTGAACTTGCCCTCTTCCTTTTCCTTTATGGTCACTCCCACAACAACTCCCTCAATCTGCATGGGCAGAGAAGCAAGTCCCTCAAATTCTTCCTTTGAAAGACCCGTTTCACTCATCATTTTGTGAGTGACCGCAATTATGGCACACTTGTCGTCAAGATATGTTTCTGCGCTGCCCAAAACCTGCTGCTCAACAGTCAGCCTTGCCTTGCTTTTAATGTCAAAAAGCTGCCTGTTAATTGGCGCATAGGGAATGTCAAAGCTCATCAGCTCGGAAACTATCACATGACACCTGGGAGTAGTGTTCTCAAACTTAAAGCAGCCTGTGTCGGTGGCTATTCCCGTGTAAATGCACTTCGCAGAAATATCGTCAAGTGGGATATTCCCCGCCGTTAATATCTCATAAAGCACCTCGCAGGCAGCGGAGGCATTCGGGTCAAGGACAGTCTGCTTCGCATAACCCGTGTTGGAAACATGGTGGTCTATGCACATATCCACATATTCCTCATAGGCAGTCAGCTCCTTGCCGAAAAGCTTTTTATCCGCAAGATCGACCGCCACCACCGTTTTCGGCGTAAACCGCCCCGGCTCATACCAGTCGTAAAGATATTTGTACCTTTTGGGAAAGGGATCGGAACAGAGTACATTCGCATTTTTCCCCATTTCCCGCAGAACACGGCAAAGCCCGAAGCCGCTGCCCATAGCGTCCCCGTCGGGAGCAACGTGTATGAGGATATAGTAATTGTCATGGCTTTTCAGAAACTCTGCAGCCTCTGCATAACTTTCTGTTAGCGTAGTTTTCAAAGTATCACCTTCCGGTATCAGTCTTTGTTCAGCTCGTCGATCATTTCGGAGATCCTTGCGGAGCGCTCAATTGAGTTATCCGCTATAAATTTAAGCTCGGGGCACTTTTTCATTTTGAGTCGGCTCATTATCTCATGCTTTATAAGTCCAGAGGCGCTTTCAAGCCCCTTGACAGCATTCTTAGCCGCCTCCTGCCCCTCTAAGTGGGAAATATAGACCTTGCAATGAGAGTTATCCCCGCTAAGCTCCGTGCGGACTACCGAAACCAGTCCGCTGCCCACCCGGGGGTCTTTTATCCCGTCGCTTACAAGCCCTGCTATAAGCCGTCTTATATCTTCATTCTTACGCTCATTTTTAAATCCGGGCATAATCTTTTCCTTTCATTCTGTAACAGTCAAATTATGCCGGGGACAGCTGCTCACTGTCCCGCAGCACTTTTTTATTAATCGGCTCGGTATTCCTCCATAATAAATGCCTCGAAAATGTCGCCCTCTTTGATGTCGTTGAATTTTTCAAGAGTAATACCGCATTCATAGCTCTCCGCAACTTCCTTGACATCGTCCTTAAAGCGCTTCAGACTGGACATTTTGTCCTCTGCAATTACAATGCCGTCACGGACAACTCTGATATTGCTTGCCCTTGTGATCTTGCCGCTAAGCACATATGAACCCGCCACAAGTCCCACATTGGATATCTTGTAAACCTGGCGTACTTCCACACGTCCCTGGGCAATCTCCCTGAACTTGGGAGCAAGCATACCCTTCATAGCCGTGGAAATTTCCTCAATGGCGTCGTAGATTATGCGGTAAAGTCTTATATCCACTCCGTCCTTTTCCGCATTTTCCGCAGCCACGGGATCGGGACGGACATTAAAGCCTACAATTATCGCATTTGAAGCGCTTGCAAGCATAACGTCTCCCTCGGAAACCGCACCCACAGCCCCGTGAATGACCTTAATGCGGACCTCATCATTGGAAAGCTTCTCCAGCGACTGCTTTACAGCCTCCACAGAACCCTGTACGTCCGCCTTTACAATAATAGGAAGCTCCTTTATCTCGCCCTGTTCGATCTGACTGAACAGATTGTCAAGAGTGACTTTCTGATACTGGTTGAACATTTCCTGCTTAGCCTCGTGCTTGCGCTGCTCAACAAGCTCTCTTGCAAGGCGCTCGTCCTCAACCGCATTGAAAATGTCTCCCGCACTGGGGACTTCCGCAAGACCAGTTATTTCCACAGGATAGGAGGGTCCCGCTTCGGTAACAACCGAGCCTTTATCGTTGGTCATAACTCTTACACGACCCACCGAAGTGCCCGCAATGATAATATCTCCCGTGTGCAGCGTACCGTTCTGAACCAACAGCGTCGCAATAGGCCCTCTGCCCTTGTCAAGACGCGCCTCGATAACAGTACCCTTTGCAAGACGGTTGGGATTTGCACGCAGCTCCGCAACCTCGGCAACAAGCAGCACATTTTCCAACAGCTCGTCAATACCCTCGCCGGATTTTGCGGACACGGGAACGCATATTACATCTCCGCCCCATTCCTCGCAGACAATCTCATATTCGGTCAGCTGTTGCTTGATGTGGTCGGGATTGGCGTTTTCCTTGTCCATTTTGTTAATTGCAACTATTATGGAAACATTGGCCGCCTTGGCATGGTTTATCGCCTCTATGGTTTGGGGCATAACGCCGTCGTCCGCTGCCACCACAAGAATGGCAATATCGGTTATGGAAGCGCCTCTTGCTCTCATAGATGTAAAGGCCTCATGACCGGGAGTGTCAAGGAAAGTGATCTCCTTGCCCTTGCAGTTTACGCGGTATGCGCCTATATGCTGGGTAATGCCTCCAGCCTCGGAATCGGTAACATGAGCGTGACGTATCTTGTCAAGAAGAGAGGTCTTGCCGTGGTCAACGTGACCCATAACAACGACTACAGGCGCACGCTCAACACCCTCGCCCACGTCCTCGCTGTCGTCAATAAGCCGCTCCTCAATTGTAATGATAACTTCCTTTTCAACCTTTGCGCCCAGCTCTTCCGCAACAAGGGAAGCAGTGTCAAAGTCAATGACCTGGTTAATTGTGCACATTTCTCCCAAAGCCATCAGCTTCTTGATGACCTGGTTTACCTGTACCTTCAAGCGGCTCGCCAGCTCGGAAACCACGATCTCATCGGGGATAAGCACCTTGAGCTGCTGCTTTCTTGCCCTCTCTAGCTCCAGCCTGCGCAGCTTCTCTGCCTCTGTTTCACGCTTGCTCGAATACTGCTGCTTGCCCCGCTGTGCAGATTTTTGGGTAAGCTTCTGCTTTTTGGAGAATGCGTCCTTACCCCGCTTGCCGCTGCCGCCTCCGGACAGAGGGGCTATGTTCTCATAACGCTCGTTGTATTTATCAATGTCCACATAGCTGCCGCGGGTGTCAACAGTACGCATTTTCTGCTCTACCTTTACGCCCTCGGAAGATGTAAAGCTGCCACCCAGCTTTGTCTTGTTGGACTTGTTTTCTGACGACTTGTTCCCTTGGGATTTTTTATCCGCTGACCTTTCGCCCTGTTTCTTTTTCTGCTCATCCGCCTTGGCTACCTGGCTGTTGAACCTCTCCAGAGCAGACTTCTGCTCGCTCTTATGAAGCGCCGCCTCGGGCTTTTTAGATGTTTTTTCCTCTGCCTTAGGCTGCTCTTGTTCCTTTGACTCCTTCGCCTTGGGAGCGGTATCCTGCTTCGCGGCAGACTTGCTTTCAGCCTTTGTCTCCTGCTTTGTCGGCGCAGCTTCTGCCTTTACCTCGGCATTTTCCGGCTTTTGAGCAGTTGCCGTTTTATCGGCAGCCTTTTTCCCCGATTTAGCAGCAGACTTTTCGGAAGCTTTTTCAGTGCCCTTTTCGGCGTCCGCCTTAGCCTTTGCCGTCTTTGAAGCAGACTTTTTCTCAGCCTTTGGCTTTTCAGGCTTCGGCTCGGGCTTGTCATTCCTTGTGGCAAAGTAGCCCTCAAAATTTTCCACTTGATTTTCCTGTGAATAATATTCCAAAACATAGTTCATTTCATCGGGTGTAAGACTCTGGGACGGCTTTTTTGCAACTCCCAGCTTTTCACTCACCAGCTCGGCCAGCGCAGAACTCTGCAATTTAAGATCCTTTGCCGCCTCGCTTATTTTGACCTTTGCCTGACTTTTGTTTGTACTCATAGGCTATATATACCCTCCTGTTATTACATTCACGGATCGCCCGCAAGCTCCGCAGTCCTCTTTGCAAAGCCATCATCACAAATGGCGTAGACCGCCGCTTCTTTTCCCAGACCCTTGGCAAAATCGCTTCGGGACGCAGCAGTCTTTATAACGGTAACACCGTATTTTCCTCCGAAAAATCTTACTTCCTTTTCACTTTTCGGCGATATATCCGATGCCAGAATAACAAGCTTTGCCTTGCCCTTTTCCATACTTTCCTTGCAGGAGTCAAAGCCCATTGTCATTCTCCCCGCCCGTCTGCAAACCGTCAGCAGACCAAACAGCTTTTCATTATTTCCGTTCATTCAGCTCTCTCTCCAGGCTATCGTAAACCTCGTCGGCTATGCGGCAGGCAAAGCTTTTCTCCAGTCGTCTGCACTTTCTCGCCTTTGCAAGGCATTCGGTCTCGGGACATATATACGCTCCCCTGCCGGATTTCTTGCCCGTAAGATCCATGGAAATTTCCCCCTCCGAGGATTTGACCACCCTTACAAGCTCTTTCTTAGGCTTCATTTCGCCGCACCCAAGGCACATTCTCATGGGAATTTTCTTCACTCCCGCCACATTCTTCACCTCTTTAAATTTTTCTTTGATCTATTTCAAGCGGATATCAATCCACGGGATTTTCGGGCTTTATGTCGATCTTAAAGCCGGTAAGTCTTGCAGCAAGCTTGGCGTTCTGCCCCTTGTTGCCTATAGCAAGGGAAAGCTGATTGTTGGGCACTGTTACCGTGCACATCTTTTCCTCGCCCTCTGCTATCTCCACCTTTATAACGTCCGCAGGAGCAAGAGCCTTTGCAATAAATGCCGCCTGATCTTCGTCATAGGTGATGATGTCGATCTTCTCGCCTTTAAGCTCCTCTACGACCTTGCTTATTCTCGAACGCTTAGGGCCTATGCAAGCACCTACGCAGTCAACGTTCTCATCCTTGGAGCATACAGCCATTTTTGTTCTAGAGCCCGCTTCTCTTGCAATTGCCTTTATCTCCACAATGCCGTCGTATATTTCGGGGACTTCCAGTTCAAACAGCCGCTTTACAAGATCCTTGTGCGTCCTGGAAATTTTAACCGAGGGCTTCTTGTCGGGGTTCATTATACCCACCACATAAATCTTTACAATATCGCCCTCTTTGAGCACCTCTCCGGGAATCTGCTCGCTTTTGTAAAGGTATATCTCATTCTTATCAATAAGCACCGACGCATGACCCGTAGCCGGCTCGACCTTCTGCACCGTAGCCGTCACAATATCGTGAACCTTATCCTGATACTGTGCAATAAGCTTTTCCTTTTCAAATTCCTTTACATCATGCCTGATTGACTGCTTTGCATACTGGGCAGCCACTCTTCCGAATTTTCCCGGGTCAAGCTTGTAGGGAACAGCGTCCCCGCAAACGCAGTCGGGAACTATCGTCCTTGCCTCGTCAATGTTTATCTCGTTAAGGTCGATAGGCTCGTCGTCTACCACATTCCGCAGAATGCACACATCGAACCGCTCCTCGGCAGGGTCTATCTTTACCGTAAATTCGTCGCAGTCGGGATATTCCCTGCGCACCGCTTTTAAAATCCCCTGTTCGATCTTTTCCACCAGCGAATCCAAAGGTATCTTGCATTCCGTTGCCAGGCATTCCAGCGCCTCAAAAAATTCCTTGTTCATTTTTCCAAAAAATCCTCCTGTATATTAAAATAAAGAAGTGCCTCTTGACCGTTTTGCCGTAAACCGGCACTTCATCAAAAAATCAAACCTCAAAGGATACTCATTCATCCTCCAAGTCCTCGTCATCATAAAGCTTTATAAAAGCAGTATCGGCAACGCTTATTTCCTCGGTCCCCCGCTCGGTCTCGGCCGTGATAACGCCGCTGTCCTTATTATACGCCGTCATAACAGCGATAAATTCCTTTACGCCGTCCTTTTCGCGGATATACCTCACCCTCACGGGACAGTCGATAAACCGCAGGAAATGCTCATCACGGCGCAGCTGCCTTCCAAGCCCGGGAGAACCTACCTCCAGAATATACTGCTCGTCAATGGGGTCAACCCTGTCCAGCGCCTCGGAAAGCGGCCTTGTCATAGCCTCGCAGTCATTCATATCCACGCCCTCGGGCTTCTCAATAAACACCCGCAGATATTTCAGACTCCCTTCCTTTTCAAAGACAATATCCCAAATAGAAAGCCCCAGTCCGTCCGCAATAGGCTTTGCAAGCTCGTAGACCGCCGCAACGGTATTACCGCCCTTGCTTTTATTTCCCTTATTTTTTCCCGGCATTTTCCTCTAACACCTCCCGCACACAGCAACAAAGACCGGATTTTTCCTCCGGTCTTTGTCTGTAATCTATTATGTTAATTAATATTATACCACACCTTTTCAAAAAAATCAAGTGTTTTTTGAAATTTTTTCTTGTTTTTGGCAATTTTCTTTAAATTTTCCTGTTTGCAATGCTTTTTTACAAACATTTCCACAAATTTTTTAAGAGAATGTATATATTTTTCGTCATATCCCACATTAGCGTATTAACATTTTATCTTTATTATTGAAATATATACTCAACAATCTCTTTTTAAAAATAGTTTATAATAAAATATGACAGATAATTGGATAAATACGGAGAAATTTTATAAATTAAGGAGAAAAGCAATGGCAGTTGAATTAAGAAAAAATCAAAAAATAAGCCTTGAAAAGAAATCGAATTCCATGGGTGAGATACTTATCAACCTTAACTGGAACCCGTCGTTGACCTCGGGAGGCTTTTTCAAAAAAGCCACCTCTCTTGACCTCGAC
>CAMWLD010000086.1 GCA_947175005.1 uncultured Ruminococcus sp.
TAACAGCCGCCGCAAATGAAAGCAATTAAGAAGCTCCCCAAAATGCGCCGCCCGACGTTCGGAAAAGGTGTCAAACAAACTAACATCATACAAGCAATGTAACAGTTGCCAACAAACCCACGTCGGGCGGCGGTGCAGCATAGAAATGTGTGACGAACGTCACACGTTTCATGCTGCCGCCCGTAAGGGCGAAGTCGCTAACAGCTCAAAACAACGTAAAGCGATACACCAAGCAAGTGATACTAAATTAATCTTCCACATTCAACCAAACAAGGAGTGTTAACCATGAAAATAATCAAACTGTCATCACTGGGACTGTTCGGCGTAAACGCATATATTGCCGTTTCCGATAAAGGAAACGGAGTGCTCATCGACGCCCCCGACGGCGCAAATGAGATAATGCGTAAGCTCGAAACGGAAAATATTAACCTGAAAATGATCCTTCTCACCCACGGCCACTGCGACCATATCGCATCAGCAGCAGAAATTGCACGTAAAACAGGCGCACAGGTCTATATCCATTCCGCAGACCTTAAAAAGCTAACCAATGACAGACTTAACCTTACGGAATATTTCTCCCTCCCGCCCACCGAACCGATGGAAGCAGCCCAAACCGTAGAGGACGGACAGGTGCTGACCCTCGACGAAATGGACTTTGAGATTCTCCACACCCCCGGGCACACAAGCGGCTCTGTCTGCTATATCCTGAACGACAATATGTTCTGCGGGGACACCCTCTTCAGCGGCAGTATCGGGCGAACCGATATGCCCGACGGCGACAGCCTTGTCATGAAAGATACCCTTGATATGCTTCGTGAGTTTGACCCGAAAACCGATTACAGGCTGCTGCCCGGGCACGGCGAAAATTCCACTATAAGCACGGAAAGAAAAAGCAATCCATTTCTCAGGGGTTAGAAAAGAAGTTTTTATTATGATAGATTTAGAAACAAGAAACCAAAAAATAATCAATGCCGTTATAGAAAAGGCAGATAAAGTCTGCCCCGGAGCGCTGGCTCTTATCGGAGTGGGCGGTTCTTTTGCGCGTGGAGATTTTTACGAAAAATCCGACCTTGATCTGCTTATCGTGATAAATGATGAAAGAGGTTGGCAGCTGGGCTGCACCTTTATACAGGACGATCTTGACGTGGGGCATGATATTTATTGCACGTCCTGGGAAAGCCTGCAAAAGAATGCCCTGTATAATGACCCGAATATTGCCAAGCTTTTGGATTCAAAGATCGTGTATTGCAGCGATGAAAAGTATATGAACAGGCTGGAGGAACTAAAGGAACAAGCCCGCCAAAAAATATCGCAGCCCCTGTCGTGGGAGGACTATTTCAATGCGGAGAACAGCCTTAAAGAGGCGGAGCATTTCTATTCACAGGCAATGACAGCGGAGCAACTACCCGACGTTTTCGAGCAGGCAGGGTATGCGATATATCATATGCAAAATGCAGTCGCCCTTTTAAACAAAAAATATTTCCGATACGGTGTAAACCGCGCCTATGAGGAACTGGAGCAAATGGAAAATAAACCCGAGGGCTTTTGTCAATTGATCGAAAACGTGATCTCGGGAAACTCCCGGGAAGAGGTGCAAACTGCTTTAACAGCGCTTTTGAGGGAAACCGTGAGCGTGTTCAAAAAGGCAAAGCAGTCTTTATTTGCGGAGAAAAATCCCCCGACAGCGGAAACGCTTCGTGGAACATACGAGGAAATGTATTCAAACTGGCACAATAAAATGCACACCGCCGCCAAGGAAAACAACAGGCATTTAGCGTTTATGAGCATGACAAGCCTCAGCGCAATGTTTGCGGAAATAAAAAGTGAAACGGACATCGGAGAATACAGCGTGTTTGAAAATTATCATCCGCATGATCTTGAAAAAACCGCCCAAGCCTTTGACAGCCTGATAAACGGATATTTAAAGGAATATCAAAAAACAGGTTTACAGGCAGAGCGGTATCGGGATATAGATGAATTTACCGAAAAATATTTAAGGAGGAAATGAATATGGCGATAGACCAAGCAGAGTGGCACTATGAAAGTGCAAAGGAGCTGTATCTTAAAACTCACAGCATTACAGGGGAGCTGACGGAAAAGCAGGAGGAGGAAGTATGGCTTTTTGCCGCCGAGCATATCGGGCTTTTTATGAGGTGGATAATAGAACGCGGTTTTGAGGGGGAAGATTCGGATAAAGAGGAATGCGAAAAGGTAAGAAGCGGGCAGCTGTCCGGAGCGGAATATTTGCTTAAAAACTGCGACGGCAAGCTTTGGGACGATGATATAAGAGAGGATATACTGCCGTTTGTGGAAAGCTATTACGGCAATGGAAATGATTATTTAGATGATTACTATGACTGCTGTACAAATGATGACGACAAGCCGCTGTATGGGGTCAAATGCAGTGAAGCCGATTATTTGAGGCTTAAAGATAAAATTGACAAGGCTTACGAAAAATTTACATACGAACAGACCGCCGCCCGGGAAGAACCCCAAACAACCGTACATAGGTCGCAGCCTGCTGAAAAAACCGGCATATGGGGAAAAATACTTAACAAATTAAAAGGAAAGTAAAAATAATTATGACCGTATATTTTATCAACAACACCTATAAATACGAAACCGAGGCAGTGCTAAAGCTCTTCTGCCCGCTGGAAAGGTTCACCTTTGTGTATGATGAATCCCCCGAAAAAAGCAGCGACATCATCATTATGGAGGTGACAGACAAACTGCGTGCCTACGCAAATATCGGCGGAACAGACTGCGAAATTACCGAGCCTCTCCGTGAAGAAACCGATAAGGAAAGAGAATTCCGCCTTTGCAGAATGCTTTTCACAGCGCTCACAAAGATCACGGGAATAACCCCCGAATGGGGCTGCCTTACAGGAGTACGCCCCATAAAGGTCGTCAACGGGCTTATTTCAAAGGGCTGCGATATGGAAAGCGTTTGCACCGAGCTCCAAGAAAAATACCACGCAAACAGGCGCAAAAGCGAGCTTGCATATCTTACCGCCGTGACCCAGCGCCCCGCCCTCGAAACACTCGAGCCCGAAAGCTATTCCCTTTATATCTCCATTCCCTTCTGCCCCTCCAGGTGCTCCTATTGCTCCTTTGTCTCCCATTCCATTCAGTCAAAAAGCGCCGCAAGACTTATTCCACAGTATGTGGAAAGCCTATGCAGGGAAATTTCCGAGCTTGGGGAAATTATGCGGGATAAGAAAATGTTCTGTAAGACCGTCTACATCGGCGGAGGCACACCCACAGCATTTTCAGCGCAAGATCTGAAAAAAATTATGGAAACCATATCAAAAAGCATTGACATTTCCAAAATTTGTGAATATAATGTAGAAGCGGGCAGACCCGACACTATCACCGAGGAAAAGCTGCGGGTAATAAAGGGCTGCGGCGCAACGAGGATTTCAATAAACCCCCAGACCATGAACGACAAAGTGCTAGAAGCGGCAGGGCGGCGGCACACAGCAGCGCAGGTGGTGGAATGCTTTGAGCTTGCAAGACGGCTGGATTTCGGCAATATCAACATGGACACTATCGCAGGTCTGCCCGAGGACGATCTCGCAAGCTTCAAACATACCATTGACCGCCTTATATCCCTTGATCCCGAAAGCATAACCGTCCATACCCTTACGGTCAAGCGGTCGGCAGCGCTGTCGGGAGAAGCAGATAAAATGCGCCCGAAATTTTTCCACAGCGAGGAACTGTCCGACATGGTAAACTTTGCCTTTGACAGACTTACAAAAACAGGCTATTCCCCCTATTACCTCTACAGGCAGAAAAACACCGTAGGCAACCTGGAAAATGTGGGCTATTCAAAAGCGGGCTATGAGGGACTGTATAACATCTACATAATGGAGGAGGCGCAGAATATCCTTGCCTGCGGAGCGGGCGGCTCAACAAAGCTTATTGACAAAGCCACAGGAAAAATACAGCGGTTTTTCAATTACAAATACCCCTATGAATACATATCGCGCTATGAGGATATGACAAAATACAAAGGGGAAATTGAAAAATTTGCCGAGAGGTTTTAAAGGGATATGCGGAAAATAAACAATATTCACCGCAGCGTTAAGCTTTAACACAAATATCGGGAGGTTATTTTATGAAGAATACATTTGACAACATTATCGGCGGAACAAAGGATATAGCGGATAAGGTCGCCCAGAAAGCAGCCTCGGCAGTGAACGTGTCAAAATCCTATGTGGACAGAGCGCAGCTGCGGCTGAAAATGAACGCTAAGCTTGAAGAACTCGGACGGCTCTGCTACAATATGCATAAAACGGGAGCAGACGAATCGGGGAATATGAAAATGGTCATAAAGGAGCTTAAAGTCCTCGACGCCCAGCTTGAAATGGCGGAGGAAGCCTCGGGCAAGCCGAAAATATGCGCATTCTGCGGCGGCAAGAACAACGCGGATAATATCTACTGCGCCAGGTGCGGAGAGCGGCTTTAACAGTATAATAAGAGTAAAAATATTCCCATGCCGAGTGCGTGGGAATATTTATTTAATGTTTACTTTTCTATGTAAATATTAAGGTCCACCAGCCCCTCTATCCCGTCAACCACTCCCGAGCAGGAGTATTGCCACATATCGTAATCATAAATAAACTGAGTTTTCTCCGCATATTCCGCAAGCCATAGAGGATAGGGCAGTCCGCCCATATCATAGCGGAAAAGCGCAGTGCTCACAGTGGCGTAGTACATAGGGGAGTAACCCGCCTCGGCTATCCTGTCGCAGAAAGCCTTGCAGCATTCTGTCTGAATATCCCCCGTCATGCCGTCAGTGCGGGCAGGGTCCTCATCTGTGACAAATTCCCAGTCAAAAACCACAGGCATCGTTACGGGAATACCCGCCTCGGCAAGCATAGCAATAACATATTCCGCCTCTTCTGCCGCCTCTTCGGGCGTTATCGCCTGGGAATAAAAGTATACCCCCACGTCCAACCCCGCCGCCGCAGCCCCCTCAATGTTGCGGCGGAAATATCTGTCCTCGCATATCTGTCCCGTTTCATACCCCCTGTATCCCAAACGGATAACAGCAAATTCCACATCATCCGCAGCCGCCCTCTCCCAGTCAATGTCGCATTGATAGGAAGAAACATCAATCCCGAAACGGCTTCGCTTCACACCGTTTTCGCCGTACAGCGCCTTGCGTTTTTTATCAAGAGTGGACAGGCTCTCCATATCATAATCATTGAGCACAGCCCCCTCCACAGGAGGAAACTCTATCAGATCAATGCCGTTATCGTAAATATAAACAGTCTCCACAGCAGGGCAAACGTGCTCGGTGACAGCAGTTGTTTCCGATACCTCCGGCATTATAACAGCAGGCTGTGTTTCCTCGGAAACATTTTCCACCGCACTTTTCTGCCCCACATTTTTTTTAAGCTCAATATTTTCCGCCGTCATTATCACAAACGCCGCCCCCAGTGCCAGACTCAGAGCGGATAAAATTATGCATACTTTTTTCAAAGGATCATTTTTCATAAAACACTTTGCCCTTTCAGATGATAGAAGTCAGATGTAAGAGACCGGAGCGAACTACTCGATTTTAATCCCTATCCCGTCCAGCAGCGCCATAACATCGGGATAAGAAAAACGAGCATTTTTAAGCTTTGAAGTAAGTATATCTATCCGATAGCCCTTTGCGTCCCTTAAATCTGCCTTTGTCAGATCGCAGCGGAAAAACTCCGTGCCCTCAAGATCGCACCCCTTAAAGCAGCTGCCGCTCAAAGCGCACTCGGTAAACTCCGACCTTACAATGTCATTCCCCGTAAAATCGAACTTGTTCAAGGGAATCTTGTAAAAAGTATTGTATCTCATCTTGCAGTCTTTCAGCCTTTCTATAGGACACGCCAAAGGCACCTCGGGCAGCAGCGTCCGCCAGTTCACACCGTTTACAGTGCACTTTTCAAATACCCCGAAGCTTACCGAAGTGTCACTGCTTTTTATCTCCGAAAAGCTGCAATTTACAAATGTGCATTCATTGAATACACAACCGTTTAAAGTGCATTCCGTAAGGCTGCACCCCGTAAAGGTGCATTCTGTAAATTCGCAGTCCTCAATAATTTCATATTCAAGAACAATATTTTCAAAGCTTTCGTTTTCACTGTACTTGTTTTTCATATTTCATAAACTCCCATTTTGATGTTTTGCACTTTTCGATCATTGACCCAAAGTCAGACAGCATTCATAACAGCTTTATATTCTTCCTTAAACCTCTTTGAAAAAATACAATATAACGCCAGGCAGCCGCAAAAGAGCATTTTTGTGTATCGTACCGTCATGCCTATCTCGGTGGAATAGGGAGAAAGCAGCTGACTTCCCAGTAAATTCCCGAACATATGAACCAACGCCCCCGCTAAAATACTTCTTTTTGTTTTTATGTAAACATACGAAACAGCAAAGTTTAGCAGCATAACGCCGGGTATATACATAACAGCGTCAAATAAAGAATCCCGAAGCAAATTATACTGTGCCTGTCCCGGCGTAAAAAACCACGCCAAATGCCAGATCCCCCAAATAAAACCCAGAAGCAATGTAGCCCTTGTAAACCCAAATCTTGCAAACAGCCTGTCCAGCGCAAAACCTCTCCACCCGAATTCCTCGTTCAACGGACCCGAAATAACAGAAAGGAACAATACCAAAAGCAGATTCAGCGGATTTTCTGCGATCGCATGAATATGATCCATTCCCGGCATTTCATAGCCAAGAAAATATACACCGATCAGAATCGCTGTGACCGAAATAAATGTGAAGAATAAAACCGTTAAAGCAAGCCATTTTATCCCCATATATCTAAAGCTGAAACAGCGCATAAAATAATCTTTCCGCCGCTCCTTTGAATATGTAAAAAATACAATAAACAACGCCGTAACAGACGGCGCACCGCCGCCGAAATAAAATAAGAAAGTCCCTAAGGGCGTACCCTCTGTCCCCATAAAAACAGGTGCAAAGCCAAAGCCCCATGTCCATGCAAGCGTTATAATAAAAAACAGCCTCAAAAGCTTTGTGTCATCAGGTCTTGTCATCTTTTTCCCGTCTCCTTTCCAGCTGTAAATTTATAAAGTCAATATCCCTTTTAACCACCGCCATATCGAGAAAATAAACGGGAACATATACGACCGCCACATACACAAACGCCATCCACCAATTTGACCTGTAAAACCATTCAACAAAATATCCGTATAAGAAAACAAAAACGGAGACCGAAAAATATTCGATCATAATATTTGCCAAAAAATTCGTGCAAATGACCTGCTTTACAAAATACTGTATCACATTAACAAAAAAGGACAAAACAAATATCTCAAACACAAGCAGTATCTCGGGCTTCATTCCGACCGACAAAAACGAAACAAAAAACACCGCCGAAATAATTATCCCCGCAAATAAAAAAGTCCTTTTCAGAATTTCCTTTATCATTCCGCGCCCCCCTTTAAAATATTCTTAATGCCTTTCAGATAAGTCCTTGCAACTATCAGCTTTTCGCCGTTGATGAGCGTTGCTTCAAGTCTGCTGTTCATCAGCTGCCTTATGCTGTAAAGCATATCCACATTCATAAGACAGGACTTGCTTATCCGTATTATCCCTGCCTCTTTTAACATTCCCTCCAGTTCGTATAATTTTTTATCCGTCATATACACTTCATCTTTTGTGTATAAAAAGGTTTTTCTTTCCACCGATTCCGCATAGTATATATCCGAAATATGCACCTGAAAAACTTTTCCCTCGCTGCTGCCGCTGACCGTAAGATCAAGAGCTTTTATCTTATCTGCCAGCCTGCGGGTCTTGTTATCCCATATGGGATATTCAATAATTACAGTCAGCGGTTTACCGTCTGCCTGTCTTGTTTTTATCTCCATTATCTTCCCTCCATAAGCTATCATAACATAAAAAGAAATAAATAACAAGACCTGAAAACATGACCTGCAAAAGCGGCGGCATAAATTACAATTTATTATCGGACATTTTGTACGCACCCGACTATTCGGACACAAAAAATATAATGACCGCCGCCGCAAAACCGACATTCGTGAGCATTTTACATCGGTTTTGCCGCAGCGGTCAGTCCGAACATCATAAATTACTTGATTATCCTGTCTGCACTTATAACATCGGGCAGCTTTCTTAGCTTAACAAGCAGCTGTGACAGCTGATTCACACCCCCGATACTGCAAACCATAGTAAGATCGGCATTCCCGTTTTTGAGCGACCTCGTGGAAATGGACGTTACAGGTATCCTCATCTCCGCCGTAAGCGCAGTAACACTTGCCAGCAGTGAAATGTTGTCATAGCTTACCACCTCAAAAGTCGCCTTGAATATGGGACTGGCCGCCGCCTCTGCATTCTCCGCCC
>CAMWLD010000087.1 GCA_947175005.1 uncultured Ruminococcus sp.
GGGGAGAGGGGGGCGGCCTACCGTCCCCAGCAAGCCCTGAGCGCCCCCTCTCCCCCCTGGGAGGTTGTCCCTTTGGTCGGCAACTTACAGTCGTTTGCAAAGTCAATCTTTTCGTAAACAAAGTCACATTTCATTTATACAGGCAACTCACAACCACCAACAAATGAACGCATTTCAAAATTAATTTAAATCAACACAAAGTCGCCCCAGCGTGGCAGGGGAACAAAGCCACTCCCTGGCGTTTGAGCGGGAGAAAAAAAGGACGAGCAGAATAATCCCCCGATCCCTAACATATAAATTTCTAAAAGGAAAGGAGCGGGAGATATGCCGACAGGAATTTTGGAAAAAGATTATGACCTGCCTCAAAGGTCAAAACAGGACGATCACGACAAGCTCCACGGAACGTCGGGGCTGTCGCAGGCACAGGCGGAAAGACTGCTGGAGCAGTACGGAGAAAACATTATCCAAGAGGATAAAAAAACCCGTCCGCTTAAAATATTTGCAGGACAGTTCAAGGACCTTATGGTCATGATACTGCTTGCCGCAGCGGGGATATCCGCATTTATCGGCGAGCCTGCGGACGCTGTCACCATTATAATCATTGTTATGCTCAACGCCATTTTGGGCTTTATCCAGGAGTACCGCACCGAGCGCACATTACAGGCGCTCAAAAATATGACCGCCCCCTCGGCAAAGGTGTGCAGGGACGGACATCTGACGATAATTCCCGCAGCCCTTGTTGTCCCCGGGGACATATTGTCTCTTGAAGCAGGGGACAAGGCTGCGGCGGACGCTGTTATCTTGCAGGCAAAGGGACTGTCCGCAGACGAAAGCGTGCTGACGGGGGAAAGCGAGCCTGTGTCCAAAGCCGTGGGCAGCAGGTCGGATACGGATAATTCGATAGGGAAAAAGAACATCATCTACAGCGGCACAATAATCACCAAAGGTACTGCCCAGGCAAGAGTCATTGCCACGGGAAAAAATACCCAAATGGGCAAGATCTCGGGAATGATCGAAGAGATCGAAGAGCCTCTTACCCCGCTTCAAAAACGGCTCGGGGAGCTGGGCAGGGTCGTGGCGATAATATGCCTGGCGGTGTGCGTTATCGTGTCGGGGGCGGGGATAATAAGGGGCGAGCCTGTTTTCGATATGCTTATGACGGGCATTACCATTGCCATTGCGGCTATCCCTGAGGGGCTGCCCGCTACGGTGACTATTGCCCTTGCCCTTGCTGTGGGGCGTATGCTCAAGCAAAACGCCCTTGTTCACAAGCTTCATTCGGTGGAAACTCTCGGGTGCACCTCGGTAATATGCACCGACAAAACAGGAACTGTTACGGAAAATAAAATGACCGTTTGCAGAGGCTTTGCGGGAGGACATGAGCTGAAATTTTCGGGGCAGGGGTATAAAACAGGAGGACATATTTCGGTAAAGGGCGAAAGTGCCGGGGCGAATGCCAATACGACGGTGACAAAAATGACAAGTACGCCTTTGCGGGAAATGCTCCGCTGTGCCGTTCTGTGCAATAACGGCGACATATGCCCCAATGAAAGCGGCAGTGAATGGAACGTTATGGGCGACCCTACCGAGACCGCCCTGCTTATTGCCGCCGCCAAAGGGGGCATGAACTGCCGTGCGGAGCGAAAGGCGTTTATAAGAACAGATGAGATACCCTTTGACAGCGAGAGCCGCTCTATGACCGTTACCGTGAAAAAGCCCGACGGCAGCGGCACGGTAAGCTATATAAAAGGCTCGGTGGAGGTCATTATTGATAAATGCAAAAATATCCTCACCGACCTCGGCGTGCGCCCCATTACCTACGCCGACAAGCGGCAGATAGCCGATATCTGCGACAATATGGCGTCGGGGGCTTTGCGGGTATTGGCGTTTGCCTATTCGGAAAACGGAGACAGCAAAAACCTCACCTTTGCGGGGGTCATGGGAATGTCCGACCCGCCGAGAGAAGAGGCAAAACGGGCTGTAAGGCTCTGCCGCGAGGCAAAGATACGCACGGTAATGATAACGGGAGATCACAAAAACACTGCCGCGGCAGTGGCAAGACAGGCGGGTATCCTTTTGACGGATTCCGAGGACGCTGTGCTTACGGGCGCGGAGCTTGCAAATATGAGCGATGAGGAGCTTAAAAGGGCAGCCCCGAAAGTATGCGTTTACGCCCGTGTTTCACCGGGGGATAAGCTGCGTATAGTAAGGGCGTATAAGTCTTTGGGGCACATTGTCACCATGACGGGGGACGGGGTGAACGACTCCCCTGCCGTAAAGGAAGCGGACATTGGCGTTGCCATGGGCATTACGGGAACGGACGTTACCAGGCAGGCGGCGGATATGGTTTTGCTGGACGATAATTTTGCTACCCTTGTAAATGCAGTTGAGCAGGGGCGGGGGATATATGCAAATATCCGCAAATTCGTGCGCTACCTTTTGTCCTGCAATATCGGCGAGGTGCTGACCATGTTTCTGGGGATAATCATGGGAATGCCTATGGTATTGCTGCCCAGTCAAATACTGCTTGTAAACCTTGTGACCGACGGGCTGCCCGCAGTGGCGCTGGGGGTCGAGCCCTGCGGCAGGGAGAGCATGAAAAAACCGCCCCGCCGCTCGGACGAAAGCTTTTTTGCGGGAGGGTTGCTGTTCCGTATAGTAATCCGCGGGGTGCTTATAGGCATTTGCACATTGGCGGCATTTACAGTCATGACAAATATGGGCGGCAGCGTGGAGGCGGCGCGGACAGGGGCTTTGCTGACCCTTGTTATGAGCCAGCTGTTCCATGTGTTCGAGTGCAAATCGGAGGAGAAGAACATTTTTACAGTGCCCTATTTCAATAACCCTAAGTTATTGCTTGCGGTGCTTATTTCGGCAGCGGTTATTTTCGGGGCTGTTTATCTGCCCTTTATGCAGACTATTTTTGATACTGTGCCCTTGTCGGGACAGCAGCTTATGATCTGCCTTGGGCTGGCGTTTTTAGCGCCGCTGATACAGTGCTTTGTGAAGTGCTGATGGGAGGCAGGAAGCAAGAGGCAGGAAACAGAAAACCATTGTGCTGCAAATTATTTAAAATTGGAAACAGGAGACAGAAAACAGTATCAGCTCCGCAGACATTTTTAATACTAATCACCGTTAGTATTATTGTCTGCGGAGCTTTTTCATTAAAAATTATAATTTGTAAAAAATTTATAAAATAGGCGAAAAAGGTTTACAAACATTATCTGTAAATGAATTATAATATAGTTAAGCAATGTCTACCTGTACTACATCAATATAACAGTCAAAGGGGGAAGTGAAGAAATGAGCAGTTTGTTTTTCAGCTTGGCAATACTGCTGGTGCAGAGCGGCATTTTTGGGGCAATATGCATGAAGATCGCAGAGGATAAGGGCCGTTCGGGGGGGCTTTGGTTTTGGGTAGGCTTTGTATTCGGCTTATGGGCGATCATAATTGTGGCAATTCTGCCGAAAAAAGTTCCCGTCTCAAAGGAGATGACGAACGTCAACACCCTGCGTGAATATAAGAACCTGCTTGACTCGGGGATAATTTCACGGGAGGAATTCGAGCGAAAAAAATCCGAGCTTATGAGTCACCCCAAACCTACATATTCTCCGCCTCCCGCAAACAACAGCGGCAGCACCTGGATATGCCCCGAATGCGGCAAGAAAAACCCTCTGACTGTGCGGTCATGCAGGGAATGCGGACGGGAAAAATAATGCTCACATAAAATAATAAACCGCAGGGATCGCTGTGAAGTCGGCATATCACTTGCATGCGGTTTTTATTTAAAAAAGGAAAACGGAAAATTAACAAATCCGTCTGTAAAAAACGGAATAATGTATTTATATTAAACTATTGGAGAGGAAAAAGTAAAATGGAACTTATAATAGTCATAGCGGTCTATTGTTTTTTTCGCTATATGTGGGGTGCGATATGCAGAAAAATTGCCGATGAAAAGGGGTATTCGGGCAGTTCATGGTTTTGGTGGGGATTTATTTTCGGTTTATGGGCGCTCATAGTTATAAGCGTTAAACAAAATCTGAATCCGCCAAACTATCAGATGAACAATGCAAGCGCGCTTGAGGAATACAAGCGGCTGCTTGATTCGGGGGTAATAACTCCCGAGGAATTCGAGAGAAAAAAGGCAGAGCTGCTTAATTCAAATGCGCCTGTATATACATATTACAAGACTCCGACATATAACAATGGGGGAAATGGCAATGGCGGCAATGGCAGCATTGGCAGCAATGCCGGCGGCGGGAAAAAATGGGTCTGCCCCGAATGCGGCAGTTTAAATCCCCCCGGCATATGGGTCTGCGGAAGCTGCGGACGGGAAAAATAATGAGAAAAAAGCTGCACTTTTACCGGTGCAGCTTTTGTTTTTATTCAGCCCTTGCCGCCGCTTAAAACGACAGCTTCTCCCGTTTTCCCGTCATTTGTCAGCCGTCCGTCTCCGCTTATGGGGATATATTCGCCCAGATAAGTGGGCTTGGGCTTTATGATAGTTGTTACAAAATCCTTGTTCCTTGCCAGCACCTCACGTATGGTATAATATCTCTGTCTTGAATACCCCTGCAAGTCCGAGGGCACGCCGTAGGCTTCTATCCCCAGCTTTCTGGCTATGTATACCGCCCTGTACAGGTGATATTGCTGGGTAACGATTATTACCTTTTTTGCCCCGAATATTTCCTTTGCCCTGTACATACTTTCATAGGTGGAAAAGCCTGCGTGATCCATAAAAACGTCCTCGTCGGGTGCGCCTCTGTCCATGGCGAATTTCTTCATGGCGTTCACTTCGTCATATTCTATCCTGCCGTGATCTCCCGACATAAGCAGCTTAGGCGCTGCGCCGCTTTCGTAAAGTTCGGAACCCACAATGAGCCTGTCCCCCAGCATGGGGCTTGGGGCTTCGCCGTTTACCCTGCACCCGAGAACGATTATGCAGTCTGCGTCTTCTAAGGTCTTAGCCGTATCTGCGGACAGTATGAACGGCTCGGCGGTTTTCTTCACATAAGCGTTCACGGAAAATACTGCGATCACTCCGATAACGCACAGTATCAATCCTATTATCATTATCCGCAGCAGTTTTTTAAGTATCTTTTTTGCAGCTGCCTTAGTCATTGTCATAATTATGCGCCTCTTTTTTATCCGGTTGATTTATGAGGAAATTTGCCCTTATGTGCGGCAGCATAGAACGTATGATTATTGTCACACGTTCTATGCCGCTCATTATTAATTATTAATTATTAATTAACTCAACTGTTGATATTGATATTCTGCACCAAATTATCCACAGTCAGCACTCCGTCACGGCTTCCGAGACCCATGCCCTCGTTGGTGCGGAATACAATATCCACAGTTCCGTCGGAAAGATTAACATCTCCGTCGCCCTGCATATCGCCTACACCCGAGATCGAGTTGCCCTCGCATTCAAAGTTGAATTCGCTGTGCTTTGAACGGCAGTCAATGCTGCCCTTGCGTGTGCCTACGCAGTTAATGCTGCGCCCGCGCATTATCATATCAAGGCTGCCGTGTTCCAGGTCAATGTCGCCGCTGCCACCCGATATAGTGCCTATGCCGCACATATTTATTCCGCTCTGATCGAAGCTTGCCCTGTAATCCGTCAGGGAAATATTTGCGCTGCCCTTAACAGAGCCTATGCCCACCGAATCGGGAGAGCTGATCTTTACTGCTAAGGAAACCCTTGACATATCCACCACGCTGCCTCCCTCGGCAATGCCTACGCCTACGCAGCAGCCTCCCGAGCAGCTTATGTTATAATGCCCCTGTTTTATTATTACTGCAAGTCCGCCCTCGTTCCTGCCGCCTCCTATGGCTATGGCATGATCTCCGTTTGCGGTAAAGCTGAAGGTTCCGGGGCTGTCAAAGCAAATGCTTCCGGGGCTGTTGTCCTTGCCCACGCCCACGCAGTAAGCGTCTGCGGCTTCGCAGATAATAGTCAGCTTTCCTTCGCCCGTAAATGTTATCGCAGCACTTCTTGGTACGTATATACCCCGTCCCAAAAGGGCGTTTTCTCCCTCAATGCATATCTCCGCCTTGGAATCCTCGCCCAAAGCTATAATGGGATCTGCCTTTGCCGAGCTTATCGTGACATTCTTCAGGGTGATCTTAACGTCCGACTCGTCCTTTACCTTGATGAGCACACCGACCTCACCGCTGTCCTCTCCGTCAATAACAATGCTGCCGCTGCCCGCCTGGATCGCAGTATAATGCTCCTGCGTCAAATCGGACATTTTGATGACCTCTCCGTCGGAGGGGCGGTAGATCTTTGCTATATCCTTGACAAACTCCTCGTTTATCCTCTTTATCTCATCTCTTATGCTGTCCGCCACCTCATGAATGACCACAGGCTTGGGACGGGATACATAGTACCCCTGTATAAGGTCGGACCCCAGCTGTATCATTACCCGCAGCTCATCCGAGGTCTCCACGCCCTCCGCCAAAGCCTGGTAGCCGTTATCGTGCACAAAGTCGATAATGCTTGCCACAAACTTCTGCATTCTGGGCTTGGTGTTTATGTCGGTAATAAGCGAACGGTCGATCTTAACATAATGGGGCGAATACCGCAGCAGGTTTGAGGTGTTGGAATAGCCCGTGCCGTAATCGTCAATGGCAAGGGACATATTGCACCTTTTAAGGCGGTCGTGGATAAGGTCAAGGCTCTCATCGTCCACCTCGGTCTGCTCGGTAAGCTCTATTACCACCTTTTCCATAAGCTCGCCGTAGCGGTTTTCCAGCGTCTGCCAGTCGCCGTCGGAAAGCATATGGGCGGTAATGGAGTTTACAAACAGCTTCCTGCCCGCAAAAACGTCCTGATTTTCCCCAATAAACGCCATGGTGTTGAACATGGTCGCCTTTTCGATATCGTAAAGCCTGCCGTATCTTGTGGCAGCCCCCAGGATTTCCAGCGGGAACATTCCTATACTGTCATCCGTGCGCATAAGCGCCTCATAAGCCAGCACGTCACCCGTGCGTGCGCTGACAATGGGCTGGAAATGATATACAAACAGATTATTGTCTATCAGCTGCGAGAACCGCTTCATGCAGCCGTATTCGTTTTTCTGATCCTCATAACGGTCGGAGGAATAGCGGCAAATGCTGTTTCTGCCCTTGCTCGTGGCTTCAAACAGCGCAAATTCCGCCGTGTGCATACGCCGCTGTGCAGGCACGCCGTCCGCTCCGCAGCCTGCCATAAAGGTCATGCCGTGGCTGCCGATAGGCTCGCCCATTTCATCGGACAATTCGCACTCCGCCACTGCGGTCTGCAGCATTTTCAGATAATTTTCTTCCTGCTCCGCGACCGTGTCCCCGTCCTTGCAAACAATGTCCGAATCGGGAATAAACAGCCAGTACCGCTCCTTTGAATAAGAGGCAATAAGAGCGTTTGGAGGGAGCTTTGCCTTAACGGCGCACAAAGCGCTGTAAATATGAAAATCCGAAAGGGAAGATGAAACGCTGTCCTCCAGCTGAATAAGAGCGAATAAGGATTTGCCCTTGAATTCGTTCACAGTTCCTATTAGCTTTGCAGTCGTACAGGCAGGGAAAAGCAGCCTGCCGCGCCCCTTTACCTCTTCTTCGATCATAAAGAAGCCCGCAGTAACGCTGTCGCTGTACTCGCATATCTTTACAGATAAATGCGACCCGCTTTTGCTTTGTTCCATAAGTCTGGCCGTCAGCAGCACTGTTTCGCTGTAATCGGGCTCGTCGGAGAGCCTTGCCAGTTCGGCAGCATTGCTGTCCGCATAGACCTTTTTGTTTTCGTGGTCAATAATAAAGCCGCCTATATCCGAACGGCACTCGGTAAGAATGTTCCATGCAGAGCCGAAGATTCGCTGCCACAGCGGATTATCCGTATGTATCATTTGAAAGATCAACTCTTTTCCTTAATTTTTGGTACTGTGTCAAAAAACTATAATTTTAACTATATTAATTCTACTACATTTTGACTTTTTTGTCAAGTGGTTTTAAATAGTTTTGCCTAAAATTTTATGCCGAAATTTAACATTTTGTTAAAATTATACAATTTGAGCTCTTGTTTATTGGACATAAGGAGAGGTCGGGAAGAATAGAATTAATGAGAGAACGGTTTCGTCTCCGAAGGTTTCGACGCGCCCGTATGCAAAGGGCAGAAGAGCAGGCGATCTTTCGGACTTGTTTAAGACAAGGATAGGCATAATTCCTGTCTCTTGAAACGATTCTACTGATTCCGCTAGGAGGTGCTTTGTTTTGCACCTTATCCGCTTCACATTCGGCTTTTAAGCTCTTTCGGCAGCA
>CAMWLD010000088.1 GCA_947175005.1 uncultured Ruminococcus sp.
GCGTGAGGTAATAGGCACGGGACTCGGCCTCAGCATTGTAAAGCAGATCTTCATACTTCACGGCTTTAAATTCGGCGTAAGATCGGAAGAAGGCGTGGGAAGCACCTTTTGGTTTGAGATGGAGCGAAAGCAGCATAAATCGGGCTGAAATAAAAAAGAGGCAAGATGTTTACAGGAGAATCCTTAAAACATCTTGCCTTTTGTTTCTTTGCAAGCCTCCGGTCACCATTTATCCGTCGATCTGTCCTCGGGCAGCACAGGCGTTATCGCCGCAATTGCCACCTCTATCTGCTTGTCGTCGGGTTCTTTTGTGGTTATCCGCTGAAGCCACAGCCCGGGAGCGGAAATTATCCTTGTGAAAATATTATCCACACGCCCCGCCAGCTTTATAAGCTCATATCCCACCGAGGTCTCCACAGGCAGGAGCAGAAGCTGCATACCAAACCGCTTAAATACATTATCCCAAGGGAGAAATATCCCTATGGCAATGCCCAGAAGAATTATCAGCATAATAAAGCTTGTTCCGCAGCGGGGGTGGAAACGGGTCTGCTTTTTTACATTCTCCACCGTCAGCGGCAGTCCCGCCTCATAGCAGGCTATGGTCTTGTGCTCTGCCCCGTGGTATCTGAAGGTTTTCGCCATTTCTTTCATGTTGGATATGACCCACATATACCCCACCAGCAGACAAAGCTTGATAAGCCCTTCGACTATTGCCTTTAAAATATTCGGCGCGCCCAGCTTTCCCAGCAGCCCCGATATAAGGGCAGGGAAAAACTTCAGTACGCAAAGCATTATTATAAACATTACCACACTGATAACTGCCATTACAGCGCCCAGCGCCTTGTCGCTGTTTTCACCCTCTAAGGCAGCGTCCAGCTTTTTCATGAGCTTTGTGTTGTAAAGCCATTCTTCAAATTTTGAAAGCTCCTCGTCCTCATCATCGCCGTCGGCGTCTATCTGCTTCTGTGAGGATTTTGTTATGCACTCTGCGCCCTCTATAAGATTATTCACAAAGTTATAGCAGCCCCGTATAAACGGGGTCTTTGTGTACCACGGAGCGTCGTCGCCGTTGTTCACTTTCCATGTCTCAACGTCGATACTCCCGTCGGGCAGGCGGCACGCCATGGCGGCAATGCCCACGCCTTTCATCATTATGCCCTCGATAAGCGCCTGTCCGCCTATCTTTGATTTGATCTTGCAGGGTGCTTCTTTTAATTCGCTCATATTAAACCTTTCTTCTCGGATAACTCCTTTAATATTTTAGGGCGTTAATTCAAATTATGTATCCGCTGCCTTGGCTTTTTCTTCATCGGAAAGCTTACAAAAAGCAATAGAATTGCTACCCGTAGGGACAAGATAATGGCTGCCCTTTCCGTCGTATTCATAATCGTTGTCGTAATAAAATTTCAGCCAGTAATTTTCATCTCCGTAGCAGTCGCACCAAGCCGTATCCTCTATATTTCCGGGACCCAGTATTTTCTGAACGTCCTGCTTAGATGATTTTTCATTCAGTCCCTTGATATCGTATATTTTCAGCATATATGTCCCAAAAACGCCGCTGCCGCCCCGCAGCACGCCCACATTCTCATCTTCTCCGTCAATCTCGGTATACAGCCAGAGGTCGCCGGGAAATTCACCGTCAAAATGCTCTTTTACCTCGTCAAAGCTAAAACGGGAAAGGTAACGATATTCTAAAAGCTTGGTATCAACATCCTCCAGTTCACAAGGAACTTTTATTTCGGAATTGCCGCAGCTTATTACTGAAAAATCCTCAAGCTCCCAATCGGTTATCTCATAGGAAAGGGTCACTGCAGACAATTTGAGGTATAGCTCATCGAGGTCTATCTCATTAATAATGTCCGCCTCGGGGACATCAAAGTAAATAGCAATATAGCTGAATTTGCGGTCGGTATATTCGCCGTTTTCATAGTCAAAGCGAAAGTGCACATGGCAGGTGTCTGTGCCGTCGGTGAATGTATATTTGAGACTGTCGTCTTTCCTTTCACCCTCGCCGAAAACCGCATATACATCATCGGCGGAGCTGTTAAGGTCAAGTCCGCAGGAAAGAGAAAAATCTATCCCTGCCTCGGTCATATCCTCGGAAAATCCTCTTATAAGCCTTATCTCCTTTGAGGACAGATCGCTAAAATCGCTCAAATGCCCCATTATCGCCTGTGAGACCTGTTGACCGTCGTAAAAAATATCATACATCAGGCCGCCGTTCAGTTCCAGATAATAACGTTCCAGATCATTATTAAAATATTCAAAGTTATTAAGCTCATAGGAAAAGCGTTCGTCCAGCTCGGTGAGATTGTCGAGGGTTATCGGGAGGGTAAGGGTCTTTCCGTTTATGAGAACCATATTCCGCAGATCGTCCATGGTCATGCCCTCGGGCAGATTAGAATCTGCGGCTTCGGCAGGCGCATTTTCCAAGGTCTCCGTCAGGGACTGCTCCTGCGCAGTGCTTTCCTCCAAGGAGATTTCCTCCGCTGCCTGAATGGGGGCTTCATTAGCGGCGCAGCCTCCTGTGCAGCTTATAGTTAAAAGGACGGCAAGCAGGGCTGTAAGCTTTTTCATAATTACGCTCCCTTTCCGACGGCGGTTTACGTCAATATAATTCCGAACGGCAGCGGGAAAACAAAACACACCGCCCCGTTAACTTTATTATATCACCATATCAGTCCTGTGTCAAGCCAAATAAAAAATAATGCAAAATTAAAAGGACGGCGAAATTACCCCGCCGCCCCTTAAAAAGCTTATGCTTTTTCTTTTGCCTTTGTCTTTGCCCTAAGTGAATTATCAAGAATGCGCTTTCTTATTCTTATGGACTTGGGAGTTATCTCCAGCAGCTCATCATCCGCAATAAATTCCAGACTTTCCTCCAAAGAAAGCTTTCTCGGGGGAACAAGCCGCAAAGCGTCGTCCGAACCGCTGGCACGGGTGTTTGTCAGGTGCTTTTTCTTGCACACGTTTACAACTAAGTCCTCCGCCTTTGGAGAAGCCCCCACGATCATGCCCTCGTAAACGGGAACGCCCGCCCCTATAAACAGCGAACCTCTCTCCTGGGCATTGTAAAGCCCGTAGGTAACAGATTCTCCCGTTTCAAAGGAAACCAGCGAACCGCTGCTGCGCCTGGGGATATCCCCCTTGTAAGGCTGATAGGAATCGAGAATACTGCTCATAACGCCCTCGCCCTTGGTGTCCGTGAGGAATTCGCTCTTGTAGCCGAAAAGCCCGCGGGAGGGGATTATAAATTCCATTCTCATGCGGCTGCCCTGGGGGTGCATGGACTGAAGTTCCCCTTTTCTCGTGCCCATTTTTTCCATAACAGTTCCCGTGCAGTCCTCGGGAACGTCTATAACAAGCCGCTCCATAGGCTCGCAGTCCACGCCGTCTATCTCTTTCATAAGCACTCTCGGGGTGGAAACACCCAGCTCATACCCCTCACGGCGCATATTTTCAATAAGTATTGACAGGTGCATTTCCCCTCTGCCGCATACTTTAAAGCTGTCGGTATTTTCCGTCTCCGAAACACGCAGGGAAACGTCCCTCAAAACTTCTTTAAAAAGCCTGTCCCGCAGCTGCCTGGAGGTAACAAATTTCCCTTCCTTGCCCGCAAAGGGGCTGTCGTTTACGGAGAAGGTCATCTCCACCGTAGGCTCGCTTATCTTAACAAAGGGCAGCGGCTCTACGCATTCCGTGCTGCAAAGAGTATCCCCTATAGTGATGTCCTCTATACCCGATATCCAAACAATATCTCCCACTTTTGCCTCTTCAACATTCTGCCTGCCAAGACCCTCGATCTGGCTAACGGTAACGATCTTGCTGTTGTAGGGCTTCTTGCTTTCATGGTAATCGCAGACTGTCACCTGACTGTTTACCTTGATAACGCCCCTCTCAACTCTGCCGATACCCGTCCTGCCCACATAATCGTTGTAGTCAATGGAGGAAATGAGCATTTGCATAGCCCCGTTTTCGTCACCCTCGGGAGCGGGAATGTAATCAAGGATAGTGTCAAACAAGGGTTTAAGGTCAACGCCCTCCTCATACTGGCTGAGGGAACACGTCCCCGCACGCCCCGAGCAGAAAAGCACGGGACTTTCCAGCTGTTCTTCGGAAGCGTCCAGATCAAGCAACAGCTCCAGTACCTCGTCTCCTATTTCGTCAAGACGGGCGTCGGGGCGGTCTATCTTATTCACCACCACAATTATCCTGTGACCCAGCTCCAGCGCCTTTGACAGCACAAATCTTGTCTGAGGCATAGGCCCTTCCGCAGCGTCCACCAGCAGCAGCACGCCGTCCACCATTTTCAGCACACGCTCAACCTCGCCGCCGAAATCTGCGTGCCCCGGGGTGTCGATAATGTTTATCTTCACATCATTGTAGTAAACGGAAGTGTTTTTCGCAAGAATGGTAATACCCCTCTCACGCTCGATATCGTTGGAGTCCATGACTCTGTCCTCCACCGCCTGATTTTCCCTGAATGCGCCTCCCTGTTTCAGCATTTCGTCCACCAGAGTGGTCTTGCCGTGGTCAACGTGGGCAATTATTGCAATGTTCCTTAAATCGTTTCTTACCATAAAAATTTCCTTTCTTTTTCGGGGAGACAGACCGATTTTATTTTCTGCCTTTTTCGATAAATTTCCGCAAACGAAAAGTTGTTCGTGATCGTGTAAAATCTCCTAACAAATTGTACAAATTTTCTAAATTTAATTTAGAAATAATGCCTAAAATCAATGAACACACACAGAAAAAACAGTTGATGTTAAACAAAAGCATATTTGCATAAAAAAGCCTTGCAGGTATTTTCCTGCAAGGCAATATACATGGTGGAAGAGGATGGATTTGAACCATCGAAGCCGAAGCAACAGATTTACAGTCTGCCCCCTTTGACCACTCGGGAACTCTTCCGCATGATGGAGCTGGTGGACGGACTTGAACCCCCGACCTGCTGATTACAAATCAGCTGCTCTACCAACTGAGCTACACCAGCGCTCTTTAAGCGACTATTATAGTATATCACTTGTTTTGCGGTTTGTCAATAGGATTTTATGAAATTAACATTTTTTTTACAATTGCCCTTATTTTTCGTCCCACAAAGAAAATTTACGGGAGAAATTTCCGAAAAACGGTTGATTTTGGGGATAAAACGTGGTATACTAAACGCAGGGAATGAGGTTGGAGAACCGCTTCTCCGAACTCTTACCTCTAACATCTAACCTCTGAAAGGGGACTGTATCCCAATGAACAATACCGCATTAAACAATATTTCCTACGGATTATACGTACTTACCGCCTCGGAAAACGGCAAAGACAACGGCTGCATAATCAACACCCTTATGCAGCAGACAAGCAGTCCGCTGCGTGTGTCGGTAACGGTGAACAAGGCAAATCTCACTTGCGATATGATAGCAAACACAGGTTTGTTCAATGTCTCAATGCTGGACACCACAACACCCTTTGAGCTTATAAAGCATTTCGGCTTTCAGAGCGGCAGGAATGCACAAAAGTTTGAAGTGCCCGAAGTATACGGCTTCAAGCCTTATTATGCCGACAACGGTCTGATATATTTAAAAGAGCACACCTGCGCATTTCTCTCATGCAAAGTCATATCACAAACCGATCTTGGCAGCCATATTATGTTTATGGCAGAGGTGACGGACGGCGACACAATAAGCAAAAACCCGCCCATGACATATGCATATTATCATGCCAATGTCAAGCCCAAGCCCGCCCAAAAGCCCGAGGATAACGCACAGAGCAAAAAAGGCTGGGTCTGCAAGATATGCGGATATATTTACGAGGGCGAGGAGCTGCCGAAGGATTATGTCTGCCCCATTTGCAAGCACGGTGCGGAGGATTTTGAAAAAATTGACGGTTAAGTCTTGTCGTTTTGCCCTAAATCCGGCAGAAATTTGCCGTTCGGTATGGTCAAAATGTGAAAATATTGTAAAATTACAAAAAAGCCTTGCAATTTAAGGTGAGTTGTGATAAAATAATAATGTTATGAAATTTTGAGAGATAAAAAATTCCCTCAATGAACGAATTTAAGGAGGTGTGCCCCATGGCAAAATGCGATATTTGCGGAAAGGGCGTTACTTTCGGTATAAGGGTTTCCCATTCCCACCGTCGTTCCAACAGAGCGTGGAAGCCCAATGTAAAGCGTGTAAAGGCTATTGTTGACGGTTCTCCCAAGCATATTCACGTATGCACAAGATGCCTGCGCTCGGGTAAGGTAACCAGAGCAAGCTGAATTTAAGCTTTTTTATAACCGAATGTACGTACTTTAAGGTAAGAAATTTCAAAAGCAAGAGGCAAGAATAGAGCGTGAAAATGCTCCTGTTCTTGCTTTTTTCTTTGATTAAAAATTCCGATTTATGTTGACATATTTGTATGAGTTTGGTATAATGAAATAAAGGCAGTATTTATTTTAACTTTAGGAGGGACTTTTTATGAGAAGAAAACGTTTTTTGAGTTTGACGGCAATGGTGTTGACAGCTGTGCTTTTATCCTCATGTGGGGCAGATGTTGCCGAGCACGTCGAGATTAAAACAATCGAGCCGCCCGAAAACGGGTGGACGCATGAACAAATAAGCGAGGTTACATATCTTTGCGGTGAGCCTCTTTCGTTGCCCTGCAAGCTTGAAGATTTGCCCGATGATTTTGAAATTGGCAAAGTAACGTCCCGAAATGAAGGTGATGAGCTTCATGCCTATATAACGGTTAATGGACAGGACAGCAATTTTTACACTGCCCGGTTATTGTTGGACGGTGAAAGCGTAGGGCTTGCACATTATTATGAAAATGGAACAGATAAGATTGTTTTCAGTATAGACCCTCCACCGGATTTATATGGACGAGATATTTTTGTTATAAATGGAATTAATCAAAACTCTTTATTTTCAGAGGTCGAACAGGCGTTGGGTGAATTTGTTGTGGTTTCGGATTATGATATTCCGTGTTTTTATGACCATAAGATTATTAACTCGGAATATCCGGGGGAACACATCAGAGTTATGATTGTTAATGATTACGAAGATGAGGAAATGGGGATTATAGATGAAGCGGGAATTATAGGCTTTAGCTATAGTCTTTTTGAAGTAACAAAGAAAAATGATTAGCTGCATTCAAAATTTACCGTGCAATATATAACGCCTCCATTTAAATTAGCGGGTGTTTCGGCGGTATGCCGAAACAAGTTCAGCGACACTCTGCGGCAGGAAAGGAAACCGCCTTTCCTGCTTTTTGTTTCCGATAGTGAAAATTCACAGTGAACTTTGTGCATACAGGCATAATTTTGTGGGAAAAGATACCTGCATTTCCTTGAAATAAAAGGCGAAATGTGGTATAATAACTATATATAGCCTTTGGCATATTATATGCCGCTTCAGGCGGCACGAAAGGAACGGACAAATGAACATTGTAAATAAAGTCAAGGTGACTATCTGCGGCAAGGATTACAGTCTGCAAACGGACGAGACCCCCGAATACATATCTGCGCTGGCGGTGGAAACCGAAAAACAGATATTCGATCTTATCAAGCTGAAACCCGGCTTCGGCATTCAGAATGCGGCTGTGTTCGTGGCGCTGACCGCTCTTGACGAGGCGCACAAGTCGGAGAGCAATATCGAAAATATCCGCGCTCAGATAAAAAGCAGCGTAAGCGAGGCGGGCAAGGCAAGGGCTGCCAAAGAAAAGCTGGCGGCTAAGGTAAAGGAACTGGAAAGCCGCATTGCAGAGCTGGAAAAGGAAAACAAGGAGCTTAAAAAGCGCACTGCATTCGACTGCGAGCAGCTGGTGCTGGAAAACACCGTTACTCCCGCTGTGACCGTTTATGCAGGAGACGATTCGAGGGATAAGTCAGAGGGCGGTGTAAATAAGGACAATTCGGGCAATACTGCCGGTAACGTCGATACTGTCGGTAACGGCAATGCCGCCAATGAGAGCGGTGCTTCGAATACCGACAATGCCAATAATACAGGCAATGCTGCCGCCAACGACAATAGCGCCGCCAACGACAATAGCGTCGACAACGGCAATAGCGTCGACAACGGCAATAGTGCCGACAACGGCAAGGACGGCAAACCTTCGGCACTCGCAAACCCCTCCGGGGAAAGCAAGCCAGAACAAGACCCAGCCACGTCGGCGGGGAA
>CAMWLD010000089.1 GCA_947175005.1 uncultured Ruminococcus sp.
GCTCTATAATGCACAGCTTTCTGCGGAGCTTGCGAGTTCTTTCCTGCATTTCATCATATGCCTTTTCATGGCGGGCGAGAAGCAGCTTGCCTATATTGAAGATACGCAGCTCCGCCGCATATTTCTTTTCATAGAAAACACGCTTTGCATAGCCGCCTATACGTCCGTCACGGGTGTTGGAAAAATCGAGCGCATAATAAATGTCTCCCTCTTTCTTTCCGAAATACATTGAGACTGCGACCATAGGGACGATAAACACCAGCAGCACGGGGTCAACGTCCGCAACGATCACCGTTGCCGCCACAACAGAGGCAATGGCAGCCACAAAATATGCGGAATAGTAAAGGATATTGTTTCCCCGCCACTGGCACTCGTTTAAGGCGCGGGTGTATTTGTCGTAAAAATCGGGCTTTTCAAATTCGGTATACTCCATTGAAATGGATTTGCGGATAACACGCTTGTAAAAATCACGGTACATTTCAGGCAGGAACTGTTTTTCGCAAAGCTGGTGTATGGCCGCGCTTATATGAATGCATACATGCCCGATACACATAGCCCCCACAAAGGAAGCAAGCATTCCGAAAGGTGTTTCGTTTTCAATAGCCTCGTATATCCATTCCGTCAGGTAAACGGAAAAGACAGTCCAGAACACGTTTTCGACAAATTCCTTGATGAACGTGTAAAGAACGTAGCCCGGGCTTCCGTGCCACAGAATTTTCAGCATATACATTACATTAGACATTGGTGACGCAATCGTCACCGGTGAACTTTTTTCGTTTTTCATAAAGAAACTCCTTCAGACAGTAAAAATAAAAATGGCATTCCCCATTGGGGAATACCTGCATTTCATCATATACGTGTTTACAAGCCTTTGCCGCCTAAAGCCTGAAGCGCAGATGAATGATATTCCCTATGCGAACGTTTATATTTGTCATAACATTCACCTGCCTTTCGTTTAATGTTTACAGTATATCATATATTCCGGTGAATGTCAAGGGTTTTCGGAAATTTTTTGAAGATGTTCGGGTATGTCCCTTTGCTCCGCTGCAAAATATTATGTTATCCAATATTTTTCTTGGGCAGTACATATATTATAACATATATAGATTTGGTTTGTCAAGAGAAAATAAAGAAATATGTTATATTATTAAAAAAGACTTGCAAAAATAACCTCAAGGAGGAAAGATATATCATGGCATACTATCCAAGAATAAGAGACCTGCGGGAGGACAGCGACAAGACCCAGCGTGAGGTGGCGGAATATCTGGGCACGCCCTATCAATATTACGCCGTTTACGAAAAGGGGACAAGCGAAATTTCCTTTGAACGGGCGATACTGCTGGCGAAATACTACAATGTGAGCCTCGATTATATTGCGGGGCTGACGAACAGCAAAAGGGGACTTTCAAAGGGTGATCTGTCTCCCGAAAAGCAGCGTTTGCTGGACGTACTGGCTGACCTTTCCGAGGACGAAAAAAAGACCCTTATCAAGCTGATAAAGGTTATGAGGTCGGCTATTGATCCGTGATCTTGTGACAACGGATATATTCCCTTTTCCGAGGCAGAAAAAAATTTACAGCAAAATTTTGCAATTACAGCAAACCCTATGGCTTTTCCTGCGACTTTATAAGTGAAGGCTTTCAAAAACGAGGTACCTCCCGATGAATAAAACAGATCTTACGGAATACGCCGACTTCCTTTTAAATGCGGCAATGTGCAAGTGCTCCGATCATGCCGACGCACAGGACCTGGCGCAGGATACTCTGCTTGCCGCTCTTGCCGCCATGAAAAAGGGCAGGATAGAAAATCCCAAGGCATGGCTGACGGCGGTGCTAAGCCGCAAATATTACGATCTCCTGCGGCGCAAATACAACAAGCCCACGGTGTCTTTTGACGTTGCGGAGGATATCCCCGCACGGGGCGAGGTTTACGAGGATATTGAAAAGAGCGAGGAGGCCGAGGAAATAAGGCGGTGTCTTGCATATCTTTCAAAGCTTTACCGTGAGGTAATGGTGCGCCATTATATGCACGGGGAAAAGGTGGCGGATATTGCCGCTGCTCTGGGCGTGTCCGAAAATACGGTCAAAAGCCGCCTGAACTCGGGAAGAAAGCGTATGGAAAAGGAGTTTGCTATGGAGAATTTTTCAAAAAACAGCTATGAGCCGGATATACTTTATTTATCACTTTCCGGCAGGAGCAGCGTAAGCGACGAGCCTTACAGTCTTGTGGGTGGTGATACGATAGTCATGAATCTGTTGATAATGGCTTATGCAAAGCCTGTGACGGTAACGGAGCTTTCCAAGGCAATAGGCATTCCCACGGCTTATATTGAGCCGATAGTGGACAGACTTTTAAGGGGAGAGCTTATGAAGCGGACAGGGGATAAGGTTTATACCGATTTTATCATCTACACCGAAGAGGACAGGACAGCAGGCAATGCATTTGAAGAGGAGACCGCCCAAAGGATTTACAAGGATGTCTGGCAGGTAATGAGGGAGGGCTTTGAGTGGCTTCACGGAATGGATTATTACAAGAGGCAGACGCTTTCTGCACAAACAAAGCTGGACAGTTTTTTTGCGGTAAGGACTGTGCAGAGAGCCGTTATAGAAGTACGTGACGAGGCAGCAGGAGGGGCAATGCCCTTTGAGGAATACCCCGACCGCCCCAACGGCGGGAAATGGCTCGCAATGGGAAGCCACTACCCCGCAGGCTATGATTTTGGCTCTCCCCGTTACGAGGGGAAATACAATATCAGCGGAGAATGTCACTCAAGCTGCGTTGTCAGTCTGAGCGGAGGCAAAAAAGAGACACTCCACCTTTGTGAATTCAACACTATCCTCGGAGGTACGCAGCTTGGAAGTCACCTTGGAAGCCGCAATAAGATGAAGCACCCTATGACCGATATGGAGATAGCTCAAATGCTTTACGCCATACATCTTGGCAGGGAGGATGAGCTGCCTGTGATAAACGTCGGCTGCTTTGAAAATTTCGATATCCTGCTCCAAAGCCGTTATATCGAAAAGCAGGACGGCAAGACCCTCTGCGCCGTTCCCATAATGACAGATAAGGAGCGGTGGGAAATGTACGACCTGTCATGGCATTTCACGGGGGAGCTTATGGAGAAATTTCACGGCGACTTTATGCAGCTGATGAAAGACCCCGTAAAGCTGCCCCCACATCTGAAATCTGTCCCTGCATGGCAGCAGTATATGCTTTGCGGTTCGGGGCTGCCTATGAGGATAATTGTAAAGGCAAGGGATAACGGTCTGTTCCTCGAATGTGCAGACTATCCCGCCCCTGCGGTACTTATTTCGATTGAATGAGGCAGGAAACAAAGAGGCAGGAAACAGGATAAAATATCCTGCTTCCTGCCTCCGAATTTCCTGCTGCCGACAGCAAAGCTAAAAAATCATCTCCAATTAGATAAAGGTAACCCGTATCTTTCAGCCAGCTGCGCAACGCCCCATATCTGCAAGGGCTGACCTATGGCGTTGAATTTCCATTCGCCGTTATGACGGTAGATCTCGCCGAATACCATTGCGGTCATGCCGCTGTAGTTTTCCGAAAGGTTATATTTGCACAGCTCCCTGCCGTTTGCCATATCCACAAGGCGGATAAAGGCGTTTTCTATCATGCCGAAATGCTGTCCTCTTTCGCTTGCCTTATAAATGCTTACCAGCATTACAACTCTGTCATACCGGGCGGGCAGACCCGCAAGATCGACAAGTATCTGCTCGTCGTCGCCGTCTCCCGCGCCTGTGAGGTTGTCGCCCTGATGTATAACGCAGCCGCTGGGGTGCTTGAGGTTATTGAAGAACACCACGTCGCTTTTTGAAACGATCTTGCCGTTTGAATCAAGCAGGAATGCCATAGCGTCGCAGTCAATGTCCTGATTTTGCTGTCCTCCGCCGCCGCCGAAAAGTCCTCCGAAAAGTCCTTTCGACTGGTTCATTGCAGGCTTTGCCTCGTCCCAGCCGAGACCTACCATTACACGGCTCAGAGCTGCGTTGCCCTTTGTAAGTTCGATCTTCTGACCCTTTTGCAGATTTACGCTCATTTTAAAATCATGCCCCTTTCGAGTTTAATTAATAATGATCTTGGCGGTGTTCACCGATATTGTTCGCCGGCATTTTTTCGGGGAAATTTCTTGTAACGGGAAATTTCCCCGTTTTTTGTTACTTGGAAACTGCAGTTGTGACCGCTTTTCTTACCATATCAATGGGTATAACCAGGAATGCCGCTATAAGGCAGAATACCCAGGAAGAACCCGACAGCGCCGTTACGCTAAGCACATCGCCGCCGAATGTTACGAACACAAACTGGAGAATAAGAATAGAACCCATTACAATAAGGAAATTCCTGTTCCTGCCCAGTCCCTCAAAGGGGTTCATGTGGGAGGTGCGGGCGTTGAAGCCGTTAAAGGTTATTGCCATCATAAAGGTTGCGAATACTGCGGATTTAAGGTAGGTGTCGAGCTCTGCGCCGACCATATACTCCGTACCCAACATTTCTTGCAGCGGTTCGATAAAGAGAATACCGAGGCAAAGCGCTGTGATATACAGTGCGCTTATGAGTATCTGGGTCATCATGGATTTTGTTACAATGCTCTCCGAGCGGGGTATGGGCTTGTCCTTCATATATTCCTGGAGTGCGGGCTCACTGCCGAATGCAATTGCCGCAAGGGTGTCCATGGCAAGGTTTACGAGCAGCAGCTGGATTACCGTCAGCACTTCGTCAACGCCCAGCAGAGGCCCTATAAAGCAGGTCATTACCGCAGCTACGTTTACCGTCAGCTGGAAAATGAGGAATTTGCGAATGCTCTTAAACATCGTTCTGCCGTAGAGTATAGCTTTTTCAATGGAGGAGAAGTTGTCGTCCAGAATAGTAATGTCGCCCGCTTCCTTTGCGACCTCCGTGCCGCTGCCCATGGCAAAGCCCACGTCGGCTTTTTTCAGGGCGGGGGAGTCGTTTACGCCGTCGCCTGTCATGCCCACAACAAGGTTAAGCTCCTGGGCAAGGCGGACAAGGCGGCTCTTATCGGTAGGCAGCGCACGGGATACCACACGCAGGCGGGGAAGCACCTCTTTAAGCTCCTCGTCTGTCATTGCCCCCATTTCGCCGCTTGTAAGGGCAACGTCACTGTCGCTCGTAAGCAGTCCTGCCTCTTTTGCAATGGCACAGGCGGTCTCCTTGCGGTCGCCCGTTACCATAACTACCTGTATGCCCGCATTCTGCACCTCGCTGATAGCGGTAACAGCCTCTTTGCGGACATTGTCGCGAATGCTCAAAACGCAAAGCAGAGTGAGCTTGTCATCGTCGTCCGCACCCTTGGCTACTGCCAGCAAACGCATGGAGCGTCCTGCCTGTGCGTCAATATAATCGTTGATCTCTTTTTTGCTGTCAAAGGGTTTTACGCTGCCCTTTTCGTCCATATAAGAGATACATCTTTCGATTATCTTCTCGGGCGCGCCCTTTACAAATGCAGAGGTTTTGCCGCCCTTTTCGATAATTACCGAGGAGCTTTTTTTGTTGGAATCAAAGGAATTGAATGCCTTGACTCCCTCCTTGGAAATTTTTCCTGCGGCATTTTCGCTTACAAGGTATGCCATAAGGGCACGGTCGGTGCTGTTGCCGCCGATAACGCTGCCGTCTGCCGCCGCAGAGGCGCTGTTATTAACTCCGATACCGCAGATAATGTCCGCGGACATATTTTCGGGAATTTCCGACAGCTTGGAATAAGTCTTAGCCGCTCCCGTTGCCATTTCCACCACGGAAAGCTTGCCCTCGGTGATAGTTCCCGTTTTGTCGCTGAATAAAATGCTAAGGCTTCCCGCGGTCTCCAGACCGTTTATCTTCCGCACAAGCACGTTATCCTTAGCCATACGCAGGCTCTGGAAGGACAGCAGAATGGACGTAAGCATGGGCAGTCCCTCGGGCACTGCGCATACGATAATGGTAACAGCCACTGTAATAGCGCTTATTATGAGATGTATCCAGTCATAGGCATTGTCGGGGATAGCACCCGTAATAAAATGCCTTGCCAGCACGCCCACGACAATACATATAGCACCCACATAGCCGAAAGTGGATATCTGCTTTGCAAGCTTTGCAAGCTTTACCTGCAGGGGAGTCTCTCTTGTTTCCTCCTGCACCTCCAAGGCAAGCTCGCCGAAAAGGGTCTTGTCGCCGACTACCTTGACCTCCATATAGCCCTCGCCGCCGCAGACGACTGTGCCTCTGTAGGCGTAGTGCTTGTTGAGCAGGTCCTTGATATCATAGCTTGCGCCGTTTGCGGGAATTTTTGTCGCTTCCTCGGTCTCGCCGTTTAGCGCTGCCTGGTCTACCTTGATATCGCCGTCAACGATCTCGCCGTCCGCAGGGAGCTTGTCCCCCGCCTGCAGGAATACAATGTCCCCCACAACGACTTCGCTTACATGAATTTCCGAAAGTGCGCCGCCTCTTATTACCTTTGCGGTCTCCTTTGCCTCTTCCTCGGCTTTAAGGGCGGAGGCCTTGCCCTCCTGCTTGTTCTCGCTGACAGCCGCCACGCCGTTGGCTATCATAATGGCAATGAGAATTCCCACAGGCTCGTACCATTCCGACTGCCCCATAAAGCAGAGAATGACCTGCACCACCAGCGCCACTAAGAGGATAATTATCATAGGGTCGCCGAAGCCCTCTAAGATCTTTTTCCATAAAGGGTCGGGGGGTATCTGGGTCAATGTGTTCGAGCCGTGTTCCTCACGGCTTTTTTTGACCTGTTCTTCACTAAGTCCGTTAAATTTCATACTTCTGAGCTCCTTTAATAAATTTTTGCGCCGAAAATGCATTGAAGCTTAGGGGATACCCTATAACTTTCAAAATTTTGTCCTTTCCGATAAAAAATATCAAAAAATTTAATTAACATTAATATATTTTACCACGCAAATACAGTGTTGTCAAGGGAATTATTAACATTTTAATCTAATTTTAATTTTTGAGGGACTTTAATATACATAAAACTCGGTAAAGGTCGTTTTGTCGTTTATAGTGACTTCTATTCTGTAGATACCGGGAGACAGTTCTTTTTGGACGGTCATGATGCTGCTTCTGTGAGAATAATCCGCTGTAACATCAACGCTGCTTACAAGCACGTCTGCACCTTGCCCCGTAAGCTCATCATAATTTTTCAAGGCAATGTCCATATGGGTATTTTTTTGTGCCCTGTACATTACAGCCGCCGTTCCTTTAAGGGTGATAACGCCGTTTTCGTAAGACGAGGTGAATATCCAGCCGTTATTTTCAAAGTCATCTATATCATAAAAACAGGGAGGCAAGTCAACATAAACGAAAGGAGGGATCAGATGTTCGGCGACGCTGAATATCTGTGGCTTCGGAAATCCGAATTCATCAACGGTAAAAAGAAAGAAATTATCACGGTCTATCCTGTCAAGCTTCGGTGCGTCGGAGGTCTCGCCGCAAATATAAATATATGTAGGCGAGTCGCCTCTGAACAGACGGCCTGTATAGCGCAGGGCATAAAGGCAGCCGTTCTTGTCGGGGGCGCGGAGCTTGTAAATATAATCGGGATTGCCGTCGTTGTTGTAATCCTCAGGCTGCAAGGTAAAATTTCCGTCAAATTCAAAGGGCTTTCCGTAAAAATATATCTCATCAATATTCCACTGCTCGTCCGCTGTTATCAGACGGGGCACGTTGTCTTTTGTTTCCCCTTTGAGGAATACAATACGCTGAGGGCTGCCGTTTGCTAAGCGTAATTCATTGTATGAAATTATATCTTCCCTTGTCAGGCTGTTCCCGACAGCATATTCAGAGGCAAGAAATTCCGCAGGATCGGTAAAATTTTCGAGGGAGGGACTGACGGGTACCGGGTTATCGGGAGGCTTTCGGTCAGCGGAAGGCGGCATCGGTCCAATCGTAAAAAAATCTGTTTCTGCCGCCGCCCACAGTCCCGCTGAAAGCAGCGCTGCGATAAGTAGCGCTTTTTGTATTTTCAGTCGCGTCATCTCCTTTCGCCGCGGCGAAGAAAAGCCCCTTATCTGCGCAG